>NZ_AGVX02000617.1 GCF_000239155.1 Actinoalloteichus spitiensis RMV-1378 | reverse complement strand
CCAGTCCCGGGCCCACCGCTCCACCGTGCCGGCATCGAACAGATCGGTGGCGTACTCGAGTGCGACGACCAGCCCCTCGGCGTCCTCGCGCAGTTCGAGAGTGAGGTCGAACCGCGCGCTCTCGGTGGGCAGCGGAAAGTCCTCGATCCTCAGCCCCGCCGGCCCGCTGTGCTCGCTCGGAGTGTTCTGCAGCACCAGCAGCGCTCGTACCAGGGAGTTCCCGCCCCGATCGCGGTTCGGCGCGAGTGCCTCCACCACCCGGTCGAAGGGGACCTCCCGGTGCCCGAAGGCGTCCAGCACCGTGGCCTTGACCGAGTCGAGCAGGTCAGCGAACGCTCTGGACTCGGACACTCGGGTGCGCAGGACGAGGGTGTTCACGAAGAAGCCGACGAGTCGTTCGAGCTCCGGGTGGTCCCGCCCCGAGGTGACGGTTCCCAGCGCGATGTCGTCCTGTCCGCTGCGCCTGGACAGCCACAGCTGGGTGAGGGCCGTCAGCGTCATGAAGAGGGTGACCCCGCGCTGCTCGCTGAGTTCCCGAAGGCCGGTGCTGGTGCTGTTCGGGAGCCGGAACTCGTGCACGGCACCGGCGGAGGTGGAGGTGGTGGGGCGAGGTCGGTCGGTGGGCAGTTCCACAGGGGCGAGATCGGCGAGCTGCCGTCGCCAGTAGTCGAGCTGCCGCCTGAGGTCGGGGCTGTCCTGTTGGTCGCGTTGCCACACCGCGTAGTCGGCGTACTGGACGGGGAGGTCCGGCAACCCCGCGTTCGTGCCTTCCAGCGCGGCCGTGTACAGGGCTGGGATCTCCCGCGTGATCACCCCGGCGGACCAGCCGTCGGTGATGATGTGGTGCATGGACAGCACCAGCAGGTGCTCCTCGGGGGCGAGCCGCACGAGCAGCGCCCGCACCGGAGGTCGGGACCTCAGGTCGAAGCCGGTGTTGAGCTCCGCACGGACGACAGCGGGTAGTGCGTCCCCTGACGGCTCGACGCCCCGATCGGAATGTCCGTCCACCACGCGGAGTGGGAGGTCCGGCTCCGGCAGGACGTGCTGGGTCGCGCGTCCGTCGGTGTCGGCGAAGACCGTGCGCAACGACTCGTGCCGGGCGGCGAGTTCCCGCAGGGCGGTTCGCAGCGCCTCGACGTCGAGGACACCGAGGAGCCGGAGCCCGAGCGACGAGTTGTGGCCGGGATCGCCGGGCGACAACTCGTCGAGGAACCACAGGCGCTGCTGGCTGGGGGCAAGGGGGAGCACGCCGTCCCGGGAGGCCCGCCCGATGGTGCCTTGGCTGGTCTGCCCGCTGAGCCTCCTGCGCAGGGCCTCCCGCAGGTGCGCCGGCAGCGCCCGGGCCCGATTCTCTCGCGACGACGGCGTTTCCATCTGCTTCTCCTCACCCTGGCCGCTCAGCGACGCCAGGTCGACCACGCGCGGAGACGCGGGCGGGCCGGGACACCGGTCCGCCGGCGTGGCACCGGCACCTCATCCGCCCGGCCGGTCCGTCCGCCGGCCGGGCCTCCCCTCACTCGGAGATCACGACCCGCTCTTTCCTCGGGTCGCGCTCGCGACCAGAACCCGCAGGCCTTCCACGCAGTCCTCGGCGAGCCGTCGCACGGTGGCCTCGTCGTGCACTGCCGCCGAGTAGTGCCAGTCGAAGGTCAACTGGCCGTTCCGCATGAACGCGATGACGTCCAGCAGGTGGCTGCGACGTTCGTCCGGTGCATGGTCTTGGCCGGTCCACCACCGCTGTGCCCGGTAGAGGGTCGCTTCGGCGTCGGAGGCGTCCGACCCGGCCTGACCGAGGTAGTTGAAACTCACCAGGGGCTCGGGGGCCGCCGCGAGCGCGTTACGGGTCGAGTCGGCCGCGGCGAGGTACCGCAGCGGTCCGTAGCCAACTCCGCGCCGAGGGACGGCCCGCAGCTGTTTCCTGGCGGCGCGCAGCGTGGTGGCCCAGTCGCCGTCCGCCGGGAGCCGCAGCGCCACCGGGTACATCGAGGTGAACCAGCCGACTGTCCTGGTGACGTCGACGTCGTCGAAGAGTTCCTCGCGGCCGTGCCCTTCCAGGCTGATCGCGACCCGGTCCCGCCCTGCCCAACGGCACAGGACGGCGGAGAGTCCGGTGAGGAGGACGTCGCCGACCTGGGTTCGGAACGCACCAGGCACGCGGTGGACCAACGCGCGGGTGTCGTCCTCCCCGAGTGAGGCCGACAGCGTGGCGCGGTCGGCGACGGTGTTCCCACCCGTCGGCCTGTCGAGGGGCAGCTCGACCTCCACGTCCTCGACGAGCGAGTTCCAGTAGTCGAGTTCGTCGTCGAAACCGCCGCCCTCGACGTGGTCGACCATGCGGCGGGCCCAGACCGGGAAGGGGCTGGTCTTGACGCCCAGGTCCACGGCCTGGCGGTTCCTCGCCTGGTCGTAGGCGGTGGCCAGGTCGGCCAGCAGGATGCGCCACGACACGCCGTCGACGACGAGGTGGTGGGCGGTCAGCAACAGCCGCGGGTCGCCGTCATCGGTGTGGGCGAGGACGACTCGCAGCAGTGGACCTCCTCGAAGGTCCAGCCCGGACTGGGCGCGAGTGACAACCTCTGCCCAAGCCGTCTCGACGTCGGAGGTCCCTCGCAGGTCGTGGTGGCTGAACACGGCGTCCAGCTGGGTCCGGTCGGTGACCGTTCCCCTCCACTGGCCGTCGCCGTCGGGTTCGAAGACCATGCGGAGGGCGTCGTGCTGGACCAACAGGCCGGCCACGGCCGCGCGCAGCGCCGGGACGTCCACGTCGGGGACGACGTCGAAGGACACCGACATGGTGAAGTGGTGCGGGGCGACGGGATGGGTGTCGAAGAACCAGCGCTGGATGGCGGTGGTGGCGACCGCACCGGTCACGACGCCCTGGTCCGCGTCGAGCGTCGAGGCCGAGCCGGACCCGGCCAGCCCCTCCGCCAGCGCGGCGACGGTCGGATGCAGGAAGAGGTCGCGGGAGGTGAACGCCAGTCCCTCCCGGCGTGCCCGTGACACCAGCTGAATGCTCAGGATCGAATCCCCACCCAGGTCGAAGAAGTTGTCGGCCACCCCTACCCGGTCCACACCCAACACGTCGGCCCAGACCGCGCACAACGACTTTTGGATATCGTTGGCAGGCGGTACGTACGTCGAACGACGGTCCTGGTCAGGGAGCGGCAACGCCTCGCGGTCCAGCTTCGCGTTCACCGTCAGCGGCAGGGCGTCGAGCACCACGAACGCCGCCGGAACCATGTGCGCCGGGAGCGTCGTCCTGGCCCGTTCCCGCACGGCGTCGACCTCGACCTCCGCCTCCGGCTCCGGAACGAGGTAGGCGACGAGCCGCCGGGAACCGGGCTGGTCCTCACGCGCGATGACGGCGGCCTGGGCGACGGCCGGGGCCTGGGCGAGCACGTTCTCGATTTCGCCCGGTTCGATGCGGACACCGCGGATCTTGATCTGGTTGTCGACCCGGCCGAGGAAGTCGAGTTGGCCGTCCGGCAGCCAGCGCACCAGGTCACCGGTCCGGTACATCCGCCCGCCCCCGGCGTCGAAGGGGTTGGCGACGAACCGTTCGGCGGTCAGCCCGGGGCGGTGCGCGTAGCACCTGGCCAGTCCGGCCCCGGCGACGTAGAGCTCACCGGGGACGCCGACGGCGACCGGACGGAGCCGATCGTCGAGCACGTGGACGCGCGTGTTGGCGATCGGCCCCCCGATCGGTGGTACTCCGTTGAGATCGGACGCGACCGGGCCGCTCATGGTGGCGCAGACGGTGGTCTCGGTCGGGCCGTAGCCGTTGAGCAGCAGACGTCCCGGTGCCCACCTGCGGACCACCTCCGGCGGTGGCGTGTCCCCGCCCGCCACGACGCCGCGTAGTTCGGGCAGGTCGACGTCGGTCACCGTTCCCATCACGACGGGCGGCAACATGGCGTGGGTGACCCGCAGGTCACGCAGCAGTTGGAGGAACTCGGCGCCGACCAGGTGTCCCGGCGGTGGGAGTACGGTCGTTCCCCCGCTGACGAGCGCCATGGTGATGTCGGCGACGGAGACGTCGAAGCTCGGGGAGACGAACTGGAGGACACGGCTGGTGGACCCCAGGCCGAGGGCCTCCACGTGCGCCGTCGCCATGCCGAGGATCCCGCGGTGGGGGACCACGACGCCCTTCGGGCGGCCGGTGGACCCCGACGTGTAGACGACGTAGGCGGCGGTGTCGGGGTGGGTGGCCGGCCGGGTGGGGGCGGAGTCGGGTCGCGTTGCGATGACCTCAGCCGTCCCGGGGTCGTCCACGGCGAGGATCGTCACGTGTCCGGGCAGGCCGACGGCCAGGGGACGTTCGGTAACCGCGACCTCGACTCCGCTGTCGTCGATCATGAAGGCGGTGCGTTCGACCGGGTACTCGGGGTCGACTGGCACGTAGACCCCGCCGGCCTTCAGCACCGCGAGCAGCGCGACCACCAGGTTCGTCGATCGGGTGACCTTGACGGCGACCGGCGATTCGTGGCCGACGCCGAGGTCGACCAGGTGGTGGGCGAGCCGGTTCGCCGCGACGTCCAGTTCCCGGTAGGTGAGGGTGGACCCTCCGGCGTCGACGGCGACGGCGTCAGGGGTGGCGGCGACCTGGCGTTCCACCGCCTCCACGACGGTGGGCCCCAGCAGGTCGGGCCGGTCGGTGTGGTTCCAGTCCACCACCGTCCGACGGTGCTCCCCCGCTGTCAACAGGGGTACCTCGGTCAGGCGACGATCGGGGCCGGAGCTGACCCGGTCCGCCAACGCCAGCCAGTGGGAGACCAACCGGTCGATGGTCCCCGCGTCGAACAGGTCACTGTTGTACTCGACACCCGCGGAAAGAGCCCCGTCCTGCTCGGCGAAGCTGAGCGTCAGTTCGAACTGGGCGGCCTCCCGGCCGACCGGGACTCCCTCCACCCGGATACCGGGCAGGTCGAAGGTCTCGTCCGGGGTGTTCTGCAGCACCACCATCGCCTGCACCAGCGGTGTCCGGCTGGTGTCCCGTTCGGGCGCCAACTCGTCGATCAGCTGGCTGAAGGGGACGTCCTGGTGCGCGAAGGCGTCCAGCACCGTCTCCCGCACCCCCGCCAACAGTTCGGCGAAGGACGCGGTCTCGTCGATCCTGGTGCGCAGTACGACCGTGTTGACGAAGAACCCGACCAGGTCGGCGAGTTCGGCACGTTCCCGGCCCGACACCGCCGTTCCCACGGCGATGTCGGACTGGCCGCTGTACCGGGCCAGCAACAACTGGGTGATGGCGGTCAGCGTCATGAACAGGCTCGCGTCCGCCTCGGATCCGACGGCCCGAAGGCGGTCGAGGAGTTCGGCTGGCACGGTGAACGCCCGCACACCTCCCGAGGAGGTCCGCACGGCCGGCCGGGGCCGGTCGGTGGGCAGTTCGAGGGGTTCCACTCCCGCCAGCTGGCGACGCCAGTAGTCGATCCGCGCCTCGGTCCCCGGCCGCTCCGCGTGGCTCCGTTGCCAGACGGCGAAATCGGCGTACTGGATCGGGAGCGGTCGCAGCGCCGGCCGGGTGCCCTCGACGGCGGCCCGGTACAGCTCCGTGAGGTCCCTGGTGATCACGCCCAGGGACCAACCGTCGGTGACGATGTGGTGCATCGCCAACACCAGGACGTGGCTGTCACTGGCCTCCCTGACGAGCAGGACCCGCAGCAGGGGCCCGGTGCCCAGTGAGAACGGAGTCGTCGACTCGACACCCAGCAGCCCGTCCAGCTCCGCGGACCGCCGGGCGGCGTCCACCGACGACAGGTCGACCACGCGGATCGGCAGGTCGGCCGGCGGGTGGACTCGTTGCACACCGTGCCCGTCCACCGAGTCGAAGGTGGTGCGCAGCGACTCGTGCCGGGTCACCAGTCCGGTGAGCGCGCCGCGCAACGCGTCGACGTCGAGTCGCCCCACGAGCCGCAGCCCACCGACCACGTTGTGCTCGGTGCCGCCGGGGGCGAAGTCGTCGAGGAACCAGAGCCGCTGTTGCGCGTAGGAAAGGGGAAGGGGTGCGTCGGCGTCGCGCTCCGCCGGTGTGATCGGCGGCGGGAGCGCGGCGCGGCCCGGGATCGTCTCGTCGGGGGCGTCGACGGGGCGGTCGACGTGCTCGGCCAGTTCCGCCACCGTCGGGTGGTCGAACAGCACCCTCGGGGACAGTTCGGCACCGAGGTCGGACCGCAGTCGCCACAGGACGCGCAGGCTGCTGATGGAGTCGCCGCCGAGGTCGAAGAAGTTGTCGTGGATCCCGACCTGGTCCACCCCCAACAGCTCTCCCCAACACTCGCACAGGGTTCTCTCCACGGCCGTCGACGGCGCCACGTACTCCACGCCCGACACCGCCTCCGGCGCCGGCAACGCGGCCCGGTCCAACTTCCCGTTGGCGTTCAACGGCAGCTCCGGCAGCACCACCACCGCCGACGGCACCATGTACTCGGGCACCCGTGACCGCACCCACCCCCGCAGCCACTCCCCGTCCACGGTCTGCCCCGCCGACGGCACCACGTACGCCACCAACCGCTCGCCCACGCCCTCGGACCGCAGCACCACCGCAGCCCGAGCCACCACCCCCGTCTCGGTGAGCACCGACTCGACCTCACCCGGCTCGATCCGGAAACCCCGCACCTTCACCTGGTCATCAGCCCGCCCCACGAACTCCACCAACCCACCAGGCAGCCACCGCACCACGTCCCCGGTCCGGTACATCCGCCCGCCCGTGGTCGCGAACGGGTCGGCGACGAACCGCTGCCCGGTCAGCCCCGGCCGGCCCGCGTACCCTCGAGCCACCCGGGTGCCGCCCAGGTACAACTCCCCCGCCACCCCGACCGGAACCGGGCGCAGCCAGCGGTCCAGCACCCGCGCCCGGATGCCGGGCAGTGGCCGACCGATCGGCACCGACCCCGACACCGTCCCCCACCCGAGGCCCCGGTCGGTGCCGTCGAACCAGCCCAGGGCGTACACGGTGGCCTCGGTCGGCCCGTAGATGTTGGCGATCCCCGCTGACGGCCACACTCGACGCACCCGTTCCAGCAGGGGAACCGGCAGGGCCTCACCGGCGAAGACCACTCGTTCAGGGGCCAGCTCGGTGACGGCGCCGGTGTCCAGCAATCCGGCCACCGCCGAGGGCACCCCGGAGAGCAACGAGGCCGAACCCGACTGGCCGGCCACCGCCAGCACGTCTGGGACCAGCTCGATGACACCGCCCACGCACAGGGCTGGCCACAGCTCGAACACCGACACGTCGAAGTTGACCGAGGTCGATCCGATCACCCTGTGCAGGCCGTCGTGGCCGTAGTGGTCGATGGCCCAGGACACCAGCTCCGACATCGACGCGCGGTCGATCACGACGCCCTTGGGGCGTCCGGTGGATCCGGAGGTGTAGATCAGGTAGGCCGCCGCCCGGCTCGGCACCGGCCAGGGGCCCGTCTCCCGGACCTGGTCCAGGACGTGGCCGAACTCAGCTCCGTCGAGGGTGACGGTGTCGATGCCGGCCGGGTTGGTGTCGGCGAGTTCGGTGGTGCTCAGCACGAGTTCCAGGTCGCTGTCGGTGGTTATGAAGCTGACCCGTTCGGCCGGGTAAGCCGGGTCCAGCGGAACGTAGGCGGCTCCGGCGCGCAGTACCGCCAGCAGAGCGACCAGCAGATCCGTGGTGCGGGGCAGCCGGATCCCGACCCGGGACTCCACGCCGACGCCCTGGGACCGGAGCCAGCCGGCCAGTCGCGCGGAGCGGTCGGTGAGTTCCTGGTAGGTCAGGGTGTTCCGGCCGTCGGTGACGGCGACCGCGTCCGGAGTCCGCCGGGCCTGCTCGTCCACCCAGGACACCAGATCGGCTGAGGAATTCGGCATTCCTGGTTGCCGCAGGCGACCGATCTCGCGGCGTCGGCCAGCGGGCACGGAAGCGGGTTCACTCCAGGAGCGCAGGACCAGGTCGTGGTCGTCCTCGGTCAGGTGGGGGATGTCGCGGAGGGGGCGGTCAGCGGCCCCGACCACCC
>NZ_AGVX02000618.1 GCF_000239155.1 Actinoalloteichus spitiensis RMV-1378 | reverse complement strand
GCCAAGTCCGGCGGGCGCCGCCCTCGGGGTTGACGTGGAGGGCCGGGAGCTGGCGCTCGGGGAACCCCGTGCCATCCGCGCCGCCTGCCCGGAGCCTTCCGGCGCCGCTGACGGGCCTCCTCCCCGCTGCCGTCACTCTTCAGGGGGTACACGGGCCGCGTGAGGGCGTCGATAGAGGGCGTGTCGGGCGACCATCGTCCCTGTTGCCCCCTGCCGAAGGACCTGGCCCGTGCGTGCACTCCTCCTGGCGGCCGTCGTCGCCGCGCTGTCCACCGCCGTCGTCTCCACCACCGAGGAGCCGAGGAAGGAGGGGGGCGCCGTCGCGGAGATCAGCCCGGTGGAACCCGGGGCACGCATCGTGGGAGGCGTCGAGGGCGAGGAGGACTACCACTTCGTGGTCTCGATCCAGCGTCCGGCTGAGGGCAAGGACCACTGGTGCGCCGGGGCGCTCGTGCATCCGGAGTGGGTGCTCACCACGGCGCACTGCATCCAGGGCGACCTCACCGCCTACACCGCCAGGGTGGGGACGAACCACCGTTCGGAGGGCGGCAGCCACGAGCGGGTCGTCGAGATGGTGGCCCATCCGGACTGGAACGGCCACACCGGGGACATCGCGCTGTTCCGGTTGGCCCGCCCGGTGCCGGCGCCGACGCTGCCGCTGGCCGCGCGACGGCCTCCCGAGGGCGCGACGGTCCGGGTACTGGGCTGGGGCAAGACCTGCGGCACCTTCGAGTGCTCCTGGGAGTACCCGGAGCTGTTGCGGCAGCTCGACGTTCCCGTGGCCGCCGCCGCCGGCTGCC
>NZ_AGVX02000619.1 GCF_000239155.1 Actinoalloteichus spitiensis RMV-1378 | reverse complement strand
TGAGCACGGTGGCTTTCGGGGCGGGCGGGCTCCACCGCGCCGCCCGCCGTGGGGCGAGGAGACGGCGAGAGCGGGAACCGACGCGACCGCAAGCCCCCGACCACAGCCTGGGATGACATTGACCGGCGCTGCCCCGCGGTCTTGGGTACCGGTGACCGGATCACCACCACAGGAGGTCATGTGCGCATCTCCCGCCCCACCGCCGGGTTGCTCGTCGCGGCACTGCTCGCGGCCGCGGCCGCGGCGGCACCTGCTGCGACCGCCGTCGAGCCACCGCCTCCCGACGCCCCGCCCGGGGCGGGCGCGTCGGACCGGGACGCGGTCCTCGCGGCCGACCTCGCCGATCCGCCCCGGGTGCGCCCGCACGGCGAGAACAGACCGGGCACACCGGGGGCGCGGGCCGAATCCGGGGCGCCCAGCTCCTTCGCGGAGTCGGACGAACGCGGCTACCCCCGGCGGACCCAGTTGCGGGTCTACCCCGAGGACCCGACCGACAGGTCGGTCAAGTTGGGGCTCGTCCCGTACCACGAACTGGCTCCCCGGCTGAACGACCTCCAGGCGGAGAGCGACCGGGTCTCCGTCGAGGTGCTCGGCGAGTCGGTGCTCGGGCGCGACATCTACCTCGTCACCCTCACCGCGCCGGAGACCCCGGAGGACAGCGCGCGGCAGCGGCGGTGGCGGGACGCCATCCGCACCGACCCCCTCGCCGCGGCGGCGGACGAGGAACTCCGCGCCGGGTACAAGGCCCCGATGTGGTTCAACGCCAACATCCACGGCGACGAGTGGGAGGGCACCGACGGGTCGCTGCGCGTCATCGAACACCTGGCCACCAGCGAGGACCCGGAGGACCTCCGGCTGCTGGAGACGTCCAGGCTCTACTTCACGGTCTCGCACAACCCGGACGGGCGGGTGGCCGGCACCCGGCAGAACGCGGCCGGGTTCGACCTGAACCGCGACTTCGTGACGGTGGCCAACCCGGAGACGGAGGCCGTGCGGAAGGTGGCGATCCACGGCCAGTCGCTGGTGATGTTGGACCTGCACGGCTACGTCAACCCGACGCTGCTGAGCCCGAACACCGCCCCGCACGTGCGCAACGCCGAGTACGACCTGTACCTCAAGCACGCCTGGCCCAACGCCTTGGGCATGGAACGGGCCATCGCCGAGCTCGGCCACCCCGAGACCCAGCGGGCCGACATCCCGATCCGGGACCGCGCGCCGGGTGACTGGGACGACTGGCTGCCGATGTACGCCCCGATGTACGCGATGGTGCAGGGCACCCATGGTCACACCGTCGAGGTTCCGCTGCGGGTGAACCGGCAGGACTACGAGAACCAGCCGGTGTCGGAACTCCGCCGCCGGGCGTCGGTGAACACCGACGTCGCCGAGGCCACCATCCTGAGCACCATCGACTACGTGGATGCCAACCGGGACGAGCTGGTCGCCGACCAGATCGAGTTCTTCCGCCGCGCCGGGGCCGGGGAGCAGCAGCGGCACATCCCGGACGACTACATCCCTGGCTTCGGGGAGGAGGACCGGTACACCACCGAGTTCCCCCGGGGCTACGTGATCCCGGCGGCCGGGGAGGGCACCTCGGAGCCGGCGGCGGCGCGTCTGGTGAACCTGCTGTTGGACAACGGCGTGGAGGTGCGGCGCACCGAGGCAGGCTTCCGCGTGGGCCGGGAGGAGTACCCCTCTGGCTCGTACCTGGTGGACCTGCGGCAGCCACGCCGCGCGATCGCGAACGCGTTGCTGGAGGACGGCGCGGACCTGACCGACCGGGTGCCCAGGACCTACGCGAACTCGGCGTTGAGCCACGGGCTGCTGTGGGGGGCCGAGGTGGAACCGGTGCGGGGCGGGTTGACGGTGCGGTCCCGCCCGGTCGAGGGGCCGGTGAGCTCGGGTGGTGTGGACGTCGCCCCGGGGCGGGACCTCGCCGTGGCCCTCAGCGACGGGGCGGACGTCCAGGCCGTGAACGACCTGCTCGGCCGGGGGCACCAGGTGTACCGGTCGTCCGAGGGGGTCATCGTGGTGCCGGCCTCGGCGCGGGCTGACGCGTTGACGGCGGCGCGCCGGCACGGTGTGCGGTTCACCGAGGCGCCGAGCGGTGACGAGCGGGTCCCCGTCGATCGGCGGCCGGTGGTGGCCGCGGCGGTGTCGCCCGACGAGGTGGTCGCGTTGCGCGGCATGGGGTTCGAGGTGCGGCCGGTGTCGACGGCCGTCCTCAACGAGGGTGTCGACTGGAGCCGCGTGGACGTGCTCTACGTGTCCGCCGGTCTTGAGGTGTCCGGCCTCACCGAACAGGCACGGGCCGACCTCACCGCCTTCCTGGCACGCGGCGGGGTGGTGACCCGGGGCGCCGTCGGTGCCCGGTTCAACGCCGAGGCCGGTCTGTTGCCCGTCGACGTCGTCCGGGGCCGTTCCGACGCCAACGGCATCGTGGAGGTCAGCGGCGGCGACGGGTGGGTCGGTTCCGGCGCGGCCCCGCACTCCTTCGTCTACTCGCCCCTGTGGTTCGCCGGCCTCGGCGAGGGGGTGACCGTGGAACAGCGGTACGGGCCGGACGCGCCACTGGTGGCCGGTCACTGGCGTCCCGAGCAGGACGGCACCGGCGGTCAGGCCGAGGCGGCCGGGCAGCCGGCCGTGGTGTCCGGTGTCGGTGGCGGGGGGACGCCGACCGTGCTGTTCGGCACCGAACCCCTGTTCCGGGACCACCCCAAGGGCTTGTACTCGCAGGTGGCCAGGGCTCTCTACTGGACGGCGAGTTCCTGACCCGGCGCCGTTCCGGGGTGGGGCGGCCGCCGGCGTGGTGGTCGCCCCACCCCGCCGCTCGCGGGCACGCGGCGGGGTGAGGTTAGCCTTGGCTTGGTCGCGGTCGGGTGGCGGATCGCGTCCGCCGCACGGGGACGACCGCGCGGCAGCCATCCCGCAGCGAGGAGAACACACCAGCATGAACCGGTTCCCCAGCGTCCGTTCCCGTGGTCTGACCAGACGGCACTTCCTGGCGGGGGGCGCCGGGGCGGCGGTCGCGCTGCTCGCCGGCTGCGCCGACGGGTCGGGCGGTGACGACGGCGCCCCCGCTGGCAGCGCCACTCCCGGAGCCGGCGGCTTCCCCACGTCGGTGGACCACCAGTTCGGGACGACCGAGCTGGAACGGGCGCCGGAACGGGTGGTGGCGCTCGGGTGGGGGGACGGCGACACGCTGCTGGCGCTCGGGGTGGTGCCGGTGGCCTCGGTCGACTGGTTCCGCGCCTACGACGACGGGTTCGGCCCGTGGGCCAGGGAAAAGCTGGGGGACGGCGAGGTCGACGTGCTCACCGGCCCGGAGTTCTCCCCGGAGGGCATTCTCGCGCAGCGCCCGGACCTGGTGACCATGACCAAGTCCGACAACGACCGGTCCGTGTACGAGATGTTCGCCGAGCTCGTCCCGACCCTGTCCGGACCGGCGACCGACATCAGCTACGGCACCCACTGGCGTGACCAGACCCGGCTCATCGCCGAGGTGCTCGGACGCCCGGAGGACGGCCAAGTCCTCATCGGCGAGGTGGAGAACGCCTTCGCCGACGCCCGGGCGCGGTACCCGAGGTTCGAGGGGCGCACCTGTTCGGTGGTGTGGTGGGACGAGGCGTCCTACGCCGCCTACGTGGAGGGTGACACCCGGGTGGACACCCTGCGGGAACTCGGGTTCGTCAACGCGCCGGCGATCGAGGAGCTGCGCAGCGGGAACGGCTTCACCGTGGACGTCTCCCGGGAGGAGGCCGGCCTGCTGGAGGCGGACGTGTGCATCGTCGTCAGCATGCAGCCGGCCGAGCGGATCGAACAGGACACCCTGTTCCAGGGCACGGCGATGGCGCGGGAGGGGCGGGTCGTCGTGCTCAGCGACGCCGACGCGCAGAACGCCTTCTCGATGGGCACCGTTCTCAGCCTCCCCTACGCGCTGGACCTGCTGCTCCCGTTGCTCGACGAGGCGTTGGCGGACTGACGGGGGCGCCGGTGGCGCTGGGACGAGCTCGTGGCCGGGAACGGCTACCCGCGGCACACGGGGGAATGCGGGTGACCGCCGGCGGTGGTGGTGGTTACTCTCGGCACCGGGACCGCCGCCGGTCCCGGTCGTGGAGCGGGAAACGCCTTTCCCGTCCCGGTTCCGGGTCCACATCGGTCGGCTCACAGCAGTCTGGAGATGTCGCGTGCAGCAGGTGAAGATCGGTGTCCAGCTCGAACCCCAGGCCACCACGACCGAGGCGCTCCGGCGCGCCTGGACGGGGGCCGACGAACTGGGGCTGGACACCGCCTACGTCTGGGACCACTTCTATCCGCTCCACGGTGACCCCGACGCCGCCCACTTCGAGGCGTACGCGTTGTTGGCCGCGATGGCGGTCGAGACGTCCCGCATCCGGTTCGGCGCCCTCGTCACGTGCAACAGTTACCGCAACCCCAACCTGCTCGCCGACATGAGCCGCACCATCGACCACCTCAGCGGTGGACGGTTCATCCTGGGCATCGGCTCGGGGTGGTTCGAACGGGACTACACCGAGTACGGCTACACCTTCGGCACCGCGATCGGTCGGCTGCGGAAGCTGGAGGCCGACCTGCCGGTGATCCAGCAGCGGCTGTCGGTGCTCAACCCGGGCCCGGTCGGCCCGATGCCGGTCCTGATCGGTGGCTCCGGGGAGAAGGTGACGCTGCGGCTGGTCGCCGAGCACGCGGACGCGTGGAACGCCTTCGGCCCGCCGGACAACTTCGCGCACAAGAACCGGGTGCTCAACGAGTGGTGCGAACGCGTGGGGCGCGATCCTCGGGAGATCCACCGCACGGTCCTGATCCGCCCGCACGAACTCGGGACGTGGCGGGACTACGTCGAGGCCGGTGCCCAGGAGCTGATCGTCTCGCTGGAGGACCCGTTCCCGCTGGACGGGGTCGCCGAGCTGCTGCGGGAGGTGCGGGCGGCGTGAGGTCGTCCCGGCTGGTGCCGGTGGGGGCGTGGAGCTGTGGACCGAGAGCCTCGGCGAGCCCGCGGACCCGCCGGTGCTGCTGGTGGCGGGCGCGAACTCCTCGGCGCTGGGCTGGCCGGACGAGTTCGTCGCCCGCCTCGTCGACGGCGGGCGACGCGTCCTCCGCTACGACCACCGCGACACCGGCAGGTCCACCACCCGGCCGTTCTCCGACGCGCCGTACCCGGTGGCGCGGTTGGCCGAGGACGCGCTCGGGGTGCTCGACGGCTGGGGCCTGCGGTCGGCGCACGTGGTGGGCCTCTCGCTGGGCAGCACCCTCGGCCAGCTGCTCGCGCTGGACCACCCGCGGCGGTTGCGCAGCCTCACCCTGATGCTGGGCGCGGCCCTCGACGTGGACTTCGCGGGCAACCTGCGGCGGGCCTACACCAGGGAACCCGACCCGGGTGGGCTGCCCCTGCCCCGCCGGGACGTCCTCGACGTGCTGGCCCGGCGGGCTGAGCCGGTCCCGGACCGGGCGGCCGCGTTGGACCGCCGTGTCGAGGAGTGGCGGGCCCTCGCCGGGCCGGCGGTGTTCGACGCGGCCGAGTTCCGCCGGTGGGAGGAGCGCGCCCTCGACCACGCCGGCAGCGTCGAACAACCCGGCGCCCACGGCGCGGCGGAGCCCGTGCCGACCGAACGCGGCCGGGAACTGCGCGGTGTCAGGGTCCCGACCCTGGTGGTGCAGGGGGAGCTCGATCCGCTGAACCCGCCGCCGCACGGCCGCCACCTGGCCGAGCTCATCCCCGGTGCCGTCCTGTGGGAGGTCGCGGGACTGGGGCACGCGCTGCCCGGCGCCCTGCACGGGGTGCTGGCCGACCGCATCCTCGCGCACACGGCGGAGTGAGCGGCCCCTGGGGGAGTCCGAACGGGCTACTCGGGTTGGCGCGGCCCCGGCCACCGGCCGTCGTGCGCGTCGACCCCATCCGGGAGTGGCGCGCGTCCCCGAGGTCAGGTGGAGCGCAACCCCCAGCTCCCGGTGAACTCCGCTCCGGGATCGAGCAGGACGAGCCCGTCCCCGGAGTTGAACGCGTTCGGGGCGCAGGTCATCGGCTCGACGGTGATGCCGGCCCGCCCCGTGCGCCCGGCCGGGGGCCCGTCGTCGGTGTAGACCTGGAGGTAACGGTAGTTCTCGTCCACCCAGAGTTCGATCGTCGGGCCGCCTCGGCGGCTCAGCCGGGTGACGGCCGTGCCGTCCGCCTCACGGATGAGCCGCGTGTAGGCGGTGTCCAACTGCGTCGCGCCGAGCTCCCGGGGGACCCGGAAGTCCTGTTCGGTCCCGTCGACCTCGGCGATCCCGGTGGGGAGCAGGCGGTCGTCGACCGGGTAGTAGGCGTTCGCGGGCAGCCGCACCCGCATGTCGTCGATGGTCTCCGCGCCCAGCTGGAAGTACGGGTGGAAGGCCGCGCCGAACGGTGCGCGGGCCCGCCCGAGGTTGGTCGCGGTGAGCCGGGCCCGCACACCCCGTGCGCTGACCGCGTACTCCATGCGCAGGCCGAGCAGGAAGGGGTACCCGTACTGGGGGTGGAGGCGGTAGTGGAGCACCACGCGGTCCCGGGTGTGCTCGACCGGTTCCCACTCCACCCAGTTCGCCAGCCCGTGCAGGGCGGTGTCCCGCTCGGGTTCGGTGATGGGGACCTGGTACTCCGCGCCGTCGAGGGTGTAGCGGCCCTGGTCGATGCGGTTGGGCCAGGGCACGATGGTCTTGCCCTGGTAGCTGTCGCCCACCGAGTCGGGCTCGTGGGTGAGCAGCCGTTCCGCGCCGCCGACCTTCCAGGACAGCAGGGTCGCCGCGACACCGGCGACGACCACGGCGTGCCGACCGGCGCGGATCTCGTACAGGCGGCCGGTGGCCTCCCCGACGGGCGGGCGCGGCCCGGTGGCGGGGTCGGCGCCCGGGCCGTCGGCGGTCGAGGCCTGGCTCGTGCCGGCGACACCGGTCACGCCCAGCAGGCCCAGCCCGCCGGCCGCTCCGAGCGCGGCGCGGCGGGACAGTCCGGATCCTGCGGATCGCTTGGTGCTCCTGCTCATCCTGGGCTCCTCCCGACCGGCGCCGTCACGCGTGGTCGTCCCATCGTGGGGCACGGCAGGACGTCCGTCACGTCGACGTCGCCGGTCTGTCCGGTCTTCCGTCCGCCCGGCGCCTCCGATCAGCGGTGCCGGGCGGACGGGCCCGCGCCGGGGCGGGTCCGGACGCGGGGACTCAGGGCAGCAGCAGACCGTTGCGCCCCGCTCGCGCGTCCTCGAACCGGCGACCGACCTCGGCCCAGTCGACGACGTTCCACAGCGCGTTGACGTAGTCGGGCTTGACGTTGCGGTACTGGAGGTAGAAGGCGTGCTCCCACACGTCGAACAGCAGGATCGGCACCGACGGCAGCACCGAGTTCGCGTGGTGGTCCCTGATCTGCTGGGTGATCAGCCGCTGCCCGATCGGGTCCCAGGCGAGGACGGCCCAGCCGTTGCCCTGGATGGTGGTGGCCACGGCGTTGAACTGGGCGCGGAACCGGTCGAAGGAGCCGAACTCCTCGTCGATGGCCGCCGCGAGTTCCCCGACGGGCTTGTCACCGCCGTTCGGCGACAGGATCTTCCACCAGATCACGTGGTGGGCGTGGCCGGCCAGGTGGAACGCGAGCGTCGTCTGGAGGCCCACGATGGAACCGAAGTCGTCGGCCTCCCGCGCCGCCGCGAGCTTCTCCAGCGTGTCGTTGGCGCCCTTGACGTAGGTCGCGTGGTGCTTGGAGTGGTGCAGTTCGTTGATCTCACCGGTGATCGCCGGGGCCAACGCCGAGTAGTCGTAGTCCAGATCGGGCAGGGTGTAGGGGGCCATCGTCCGTCCTGTTCGTCGTTCCGCCAAGGGGTACCGGCCCCACCCTGTGACCTGAACCGCACTTGAGGTCAAGGGACTGTGATCGGGATGGCATCGACGCGGAGGGGACGGCCCCGGGGGGCCGGGAGGCTGGTGCGCGTGGCCCGGGGCGGGATGGGCCGGGGGCGCCGTCTCCGGCTGGCGACCTGTTCCGGGATCGGGGTGACGGGGCGCCGGGCCGATCGCGGATCACCCGGGGTGCCGCGGGGCGGGGGAGACGTTCCAGCGGGTCGGGTGCACCGGGCAGGCGCGGCGTCCGGGGCGATGCCGTTGGTGAATCACCGTCCCGCGTCCTGTCCGGTCCGGGCGGCGGGCACCGCGTGTCGTGGCTGGCTGGTCGGGCACCGGTCGGGGTGCGGGAACGTCGCAGGTGGGAGGGTGCCGGGTCCCGTTCCGTCCGGGTGGTGCGGCCCGGACACCCGGGCTGCCGGCCGCGCTGCGCTGTCCTGCCCCCCGTTGGCCCAGGTGCCGGGCCGCTACGCCGTCCGGCCGATTGAAGGGCGTCGACGGGCCAGCTCAGATGGTGCCCAGATCACCGTTACACGGGCCGCGTCACGGGTAGCCGCCCCTGCCTTCCCACACCGGACGACGAGAACGGAGACCACCCTCATGGTGACCAGGCGAATGTTCCTCGGCGGTCTCGCCGCCACCGCCGCCGGCGGCGCGTTGATCGGGAGCGGGTCCGGGGCGACCGCGTCCGCCCCGGTCGCGCCGGCCGCCGCGCGGGTGCCCAACTCCCTGCCGTTCACCGTGGTCAACGACAGCGGACGCTACCCGAACAGCGCACTGTGGATGCACCTGGTGGGACGCGAACTGCCCTCGGACCGTCCGGTGCGCATGACACCGGACGGGACGCTGGCCCCCGTGTCCGCCTCGGACAACGGCGCCGACGGTTTCGCCGACTACGCCATCCCGCTCAACGGCGCGGGCGACACCCGGTTCGACCTGCCGATCAACTTCTCCGGCCGGGTCTACTTCTCGGTGACCGAGAAGATCCGGTTCCGCGTCAACCCCGACGACACCCTGGCCTACCCGGCCGGGTGGGTCGAGAGCGACCCGAACTACCGCATCCTGCACGACTGCATGGAGTTCACCTACGACGCGACCGGCATGTACTGCAACACCACCAAGGTCGACATGTTCAGCATGCCGCTGGGCATCGAGCTGACCGGCAGCGAGACCCAGCGCACCGGGTTCCTCGTCGACGGTGGCCGGGAGGCCGTCTTCGCCGCGATGCGGGACAACCCCGACTTCGCCAACCTCGTCGTCGACGACCTGCGGGTCATCGCGCCGAGCCACGGCATCGACTCCGGATTGTTCTCCCCCACCTTCTACGACTCCTACGTGGACGCGGTCTGGGACAGGTACCAGAGCGGCACCCTCACCGTCACCGCGAACCACACCGACTTCACCGGGCGGGTCCAGGACGGTCTGTTCACCTTCACCGGCGGCGTCAGTCCGTTCGAGAAGCCGACGACCCGCGACGTGCTGTTCTGCGACGGGGCCCTGCACGCGCCCAACGACGGGGTCTCGGGGCCGGTGGCCGCCGTGCTCGGCGCGAGCCTGAACCGGTCGACGTTGCTGGACAGCGCGCAGGCCCCGGTCCTGGACCCGGACGCCTTCTACCTCGACCGCACCAGCAACCACTACTCGCGGGTGCTGCACGAGAACATGGTCGACGGGAAGGTCTACGGCTTCGCCTTCGACGACGTCGGCGACTTCGCCTCCTACGTCCAGGACCACGCGCCGGCCGCCATCACCGTGTCCATCAACCCGTTCTGATCCGGCGGCGTTCCACCGGCCCGCTCCCGCCGAGCGCCCCCGGTCGCCCGGGCCCGCCCCGTCTCGGGCAGGCTCGGGCGACGTCCCGCCACGGGACACCGACGACGAGCGGACAGGAGGTCCCCAGTGGACACGGTGCGGCACGAGGTCGGCGACGGGGTCGGCCGGCTGGTCCTGGACCGGCCGGCGGCCCTGAACGCGCTGGACCTGGACATGATCCGGGAGATGACGAGGGTGCTGGAGGGCTGGCGCGACGACCCGGCCGTCCGGACCGTCCTGGTGGCCGGCAGCTCACCCCGGGCCTTCTGCGCCGGCGGGGACATCCGCGCGGCCCGCGCGGCCAGCATGGCCGGCGACGAGGCGAACGTGGCCGAGTTCTTCCGCGCCGAGTACGCCCTCAACGGGCTGATCGCCGAGTACCCCAAGCCCTACGTCGCGCTGCTCGACGGGATCGCGATGGGCGGGGGGCTGGGCATCTCCGTGCACGGGTCGATCCGCGTCGTCACCGAACGGTCCCGGTTGGCGATGCCGGAGACCGGGATCGGCTTCTTCCCCGACGTCGGGTCCACCTACTTCCTGCCCCGGCTGCGGGGCGCGTCCGGCCGTTACCTGGGGCTCACCGGCGTCCACATCGGAGCGGGAGCGGCCGTCGACACCGGGCTGGCCACCCACCACGTCCCCGCCGACCGCCTGTCCGCGCTGGTGGCCGCCCTGGGAACCGGGCCCGCCGGGGAGGTCGTCGCCCGGTTCGCCACGCCCCCGCCGGCATCGGAACTCGCGCCGGTGGCCGAGGCCGTGGACCGCTGTTTCGCCGCCGACCAGGTCGAGGACGTGGTGGCGCGGCTGGAGGCGGAGACCGGGCCGCACCAGGAGTGGGCGCGCGGCACGCTGGCGACCCTGGCGGCGATGTCACCGACCAGTCTGCACCTCGCGGCCGGCCTGTTCCGGCGCGGTGCCGCCTCCTCGCTGCGGGAGTGCCTGGCCCGGGAGCTGCGGGTGGCGGCCTGGGCCGCGCACAGCCACGACTTCCACGAGGGGGTCCGGGCGCAGCTGGTGGACAAGGACCGCCGACCGCGCTGGTCGCCGGCCACCCTCGCGGAGGTCGACGCCGCCCTGGTGGCCCGGGTGCTCGACGGCTGAGGCCGGTACTCCCCGTCCCGGCGGTGACCGCCGACCCCTCGCCCCTGCCTGGAACGTGCCTGGATGCCCGGTCATGGGGACGCGGGTTGGTCCGAACGGACCTGTCCCGGCCGCCGGTCGGTCGGCTTGGATGTGAACGATCCACACGTTCGACGGTGTGGTCGGTTTCTTGCCGCCCACCACCTCTCGGGGAGGGAGAATTCATGAGAGCAGGTCGGGCACGACGCTGGTCCACCCTGGTCGCGGTCACCGCCGCCGTGGCCGCCGCCGGAGCGGGAACGGCCATCGCGGACACCACCGGCGACGACGGGCCGAGCACCCGCATCGTGGGCGGCGACCGGGCCAGCATCGAGGACTACCCGTGGGCCGTCTACCTGACGACCCCGGCCGGCCAGCAGTTCTGCGGTGGTTCCCTCGTCGCCGCCGACAAGGTCGTCACGGCGGCGCACTGCACGGAGGACTCCGCTCCCTCCGACATCCGAGTCGTCGCCGGGCGGGAGGACAAGAACAGCACCGCCGGCGACGAAGCCGAGGTCACCGACATCTGGATCAACCCCGACTACGACGGCACCTCGCTCAGCGGCGACGTCTCGGTCCTCACCCTCGACGTCGCACTGGACCACCCGACGGTGCCACTGGCCACCCCGGCCGACGAGGACCTGCACACCCCGGGGCAGGCGGCCACCGTCGTCGGCTGGGGCACCACCTCCTCCGGCGGCGCGGCCTCCCGATACCTGCTGGAGACCACGGTCCCGCTGGTGAGCGCCGAGGACTGCGCCGGCGTCTACGGCGACGAGTTCGACGCGAGCACGATGCTGTGCGCCGGCCTGGAGGAAGGCGGCAAGGACGCCTGCCAGGGCGACTCGGGCGGCCCGCTGGTCGTGGACGGCACCCTGGTGGGCGTCGTCTCCTGGGGCTACGGCTGCGCGCAGGCCGGATACCCGGGCGTCTACGCCGGCGTCGCCGCGCACAGCGACCAGCTCGCCGAGCAGATCGCGTCCTGACCGGAGCGGGGCGCCGGCACCGCCCCGCCCCCTGATCCGGTGGCCCCGGGGTTCGCCGCCCCCCGGGGCCACCGCCCTGTCCGGCCCCGGACGTCGCCGCCCGCGATCACCGGCCTCTCCGGCACGGGTGATCTTCGGGAGCCACCCCGGCGGGGGATGCCACACCCCGCCGCCCGGCACCGGCACAATGCAGGCCGGAGATCAGCGAGAGGGCGGATGCAGAACCGATGACGATGTCCATTCACCAGAGGATCGCCGAGGAACTCGGGGTGCGGCCCGGCCAGGTCCAGGCCGCCGTCGACCTGCTCGACGGAGGGGCGACCGTGCCCTTCATCGCGAGGTACCGCAAGGAGGCCACCGGCACACTCGACGACGCCCAGCTGCGGGACCTGGAGGAACGCCTCCGCTACCTGCGCGAACTGGAGGACCGGCGGGCGGCGGTCCTGGAGTCGATCCGCTCCCAGGGCAAGCTCGACGACGAACTCGCCGCGCGGATCAACGCCGCCGAGTCGAAGGCCAGGCTGGAGGACATCTACCTGCCCTACAAGCCCAAGCGGCGCACCAAGGCGCAGATCGCCAGGGAGGCCGGGCTCGAACCGCTCGCCGACCTGCTCCTCACCGACCCCACCCACGACCCGAAGGCCGTCGCCGCCGACTACGTCGACGCCGAGAAGGGCGTCGCCGACCCGACGGCCGCCCTGGAGGGCGCCCGGTCCATCCTGGTGGAACGCTTCGCCGAGGACGCCGACCTCATCGGCGAGCTCCGCGAGGAGATGTGGACCCGGGGCCGGATGGCGGCCCGGGTACGGGAGGGCCAGGAGAACGAGGGCGCCAAGTTCGCCGACTACTTCGACTTCTCCGAGCCCTTCACCAAACTGCCCTCGCACCGGATCCTCGCGTTGTTCCGGGGGGAGAAGGAAGGCGTGCTCGACCTCGTCCTCGAACCGGACGAGGACAGCAACCCCGGTGAGGTCCCCCAGGGCCCGAGCAGCTACGAACAGCGGATCGCCCACCGCTTCCACATCGGCGACCAGGGACGCCCGGCCGACCGTTGGCTGCTCGACGCGGTGCGCTGGGCCTGGCGCACCCGCATCCTGGTGCACCTCGGCATCGACCTGCGCACCCGGCTGCGGCAGGCCGCCGAGGAGGAGGCCGTCCGCGTCTTCGCCGCGAACCTGCGGGACCTGCTGCTGGCCGCCCCGGCCGGCACCCGCCCCACCCTCGGCCTCGACCCGGGCTTCCGCACCGGGGTGAAGGTCGCCGTGGTCGACGGCACCGGGAAGGTCGTGGCCACCGACACCATCTACCCGCACAAACCCCAGGACCGCTGGGACTCCTCGATCGCCACCCTGGCCCGCCTCGCCCAGCGCCACGGCGTCGAACTCGTCGCCATCGGCAACGGCACCGCTTCCCGCGAGACGGACCGGCTGGCCGCCGACCTCATCCGCCGGCACCCGGAGCTGAAGCTGACGAAGGTCATGGTCTCCGAGGCGGGCGCCTCGGTGTACTCGGCCTCCGCCTACGCCTCGCAGGAACTACCCGACCTGGACGTGGCGCTGCGCGGCGCCGTCTCCATCGCCCGCCGGCTCCAGGACCCGCTCGCCGAACTGGTCAAGATCGACCCGAAGTCCATCGGAGTGGGCCAGTACCAGCACGACCTCTCCGAGACGATGCTTTCGCGGTCGCTGGACGCGGTGGTCGAGGACTGCGTGAACGCGGTGGGGGTGGACGTCAACACCGCCTCGGCGCCGCTGCTGACCCGGGTCTCCGGTATCGGTGAGGGACTGGCGGAGAACATCGTCCTGCACCGCGACACCCACGGCCCGTTCCGCTCCCGCAAACAGCTCAAGGACGTCTCCCGGCTGGGGCCGAAGGCCTTCGAGCAGTGCGCCGGCTTCCTCCGGATCCCCGACGCCGAGGACCCGCTGGACAGCTCGGCGGTGCACCCGGAGTCCTACCCGGTCGTGCGCCGCATCCTGGACGCGGTGGGCAGCGACGTCGCCGGCCTGATCGGCAACACCCGGCTGCTGAAGTCCGTGCGGCCCACCGACTTCGTCGACGACACCGTCGGGCTGCCCACCGTGACCGACATCCTCGGCGAGCTGGAGAAGCCAGGGCGGGACCCGCGTCCGGCGTTCCAGACGGCCGCCTTCGCCGAAGGCGTCGAGACCCTGGCCGACCTGCGTCCCGGCATGACCCTGGAGGGCGTCGTCACCAACGTCGCCGCCTTCGGGGCCTTCGTCGACATCGGCGTGCACCAGGACGGCCTGGTCCACGTCTCGGCGATGTCGAGGAACTTCGTGCGCGACCCCCGCGAGGTGGCCAAGCCCGGCGACATCGTCAAGGTCAAGGTCCTGGAGGTCGACGCCGCCCGCAAACGCATCTCGCTGACCCTGCGCCTCGACGACGAGCTGCCCCAGGCCGGGGGCCAGCCCGGGGAGCGGCGCGGCGGCCAGGGCGGCCGAGGAGGTCAGCGGCAGGGCGGCGGCCGT
>NZ_AGVX02000620.1 GCF_000239155.1 Actinoalloteichus spitiensis RMV-1378 | reverse complement strand
GGGGTGGGCGTGCGGGCGGCCCGCCCCGGAGGTGGGCGGGCCGCCGTGCCCGGTGGTTCGACGCGTGTTCCCTTCCCGCGATGGGGTGGGTTCAGCCGCCGAACCGTTCGGTGAGTTTGCGTTCGATGAGACCCACCAGGGTGTAGAGGGCCCAGCCGATCGCGGAGAGCAGGATGAGGCAGATCATGACGACCTGGATGTCGTCGTTGTCCTGCGCCTGCTTCTCCAGGTAGCCCAGGCCGGCCTGGGCTCCGATGAACTCGCCGATGACGGCGGCGGTCACGGCCTGGAGCACGCCGACCCGCAGGCCCGCCGCCAACGCGGGCAGGCTGTAGGGCAGGTCGATGAGCAGGGCGCGCCGGCCGCGTCGGATGTTCAGGACGTCGGCGAGGTCGTGCATGGTGGAGGGCATGCCGCGGAGCTTGCCGACCATGTTGATGAGCACCGGGTAGAAGGTCACCAGGGTGATCAGGGTGATCTTGGATCCGATGCCCAGGCCCAGCCAGAGGACGATGAGCGGGGCGATGGAGATCTTCGGCGTCACCTGGATGACGACGATGATCGGCATGAGCAGTCGTTCGATCCAGCCGACGCGGACGAAGAGCACCGCGAGGGCGATGCCGATGACCGAGCCGAGGGCGACTCCCTGGAGCACCTCGGCGAGGGTCTGCTGGAGGTGGATGCTCAGCCCGCCGGCCTGCCACAGGGACACGGCGCGGGTGACGAGCTGCCCGGGGCTGGGCAGCACGTAGGAGGGCAGGCCGGAGAAGGCGGCCAGTGCCCACCACAGGCCGACGCCGCCGGCGAGGGAGGCCGCGCCGACCAGCAGGGGCAGGGCGCGGTCGCGGCGCTCAGTTGCCGAGCTCACGGTGGTCCCTGACCAGGTCGGCGGCGTCGAACGCCTCGTCGATCAGTGCGAACTCGGCCTGGGAGTCGATGGCCTCCTGCCAGCGGTCGAGGTTGCCGTGGCCGAAGCCGTGCTCCTCGGTGTCGGCGGACTGCCACAGTTCGGCGGCGTAGACGTCGCGCAGGACCTCGGAGATCTCGTCCTCCTGGCCCTCGAAGGTGGGGGCGTACTTCTCGATGGACATCGCCGTGGACTCGTCGATGTGGTCGATCGTGTACTGGAGTGCCTCGTCGAGGGCGGCGGTGAAGGAGGTGACGACCTCCGGGGTGTTCTCGACGGTGTCGGGGCTGGCGACGAGGATGTTGCCGAAGGAGGGCAGGTACTCGTCGCTGAGGATCTGGCCGACGTCCATCCCGGCGTTCTGGAGGGCGAAGTAGCGCAGCCGGGAGAAGACGATGGCGTCGACCTCGCCGCTCTGGAGGGCCTGGACGATGGCGCCGGTGCCGATGGTGCGCAGGTCGACGTCGTCGACGGTCAGGTCGGCGCTGTCGAGCATGGCCTGGAGCTGGGCGTAGTTGGGGCTGCCGAGGTCGGTGACGGCGACGCTGCGGCCTTCCAGGTCGGCGGGGGTCTCGATGCCGCTGTCGTTGGCGAACAGCAGGGCGCCGATGCCCTTCTGGTAGGTGGTGTGGACGACGTTGGTGCGGACGCCGCTGCCGTAGGCGGTGATGACGGAGTCGCCGTTGGGGAAGCCGAAGTCGACGTTGCCGGCGGCGACGTTCTGGACGATGTCGGCGCCGTTGGCGTAGGTGAACTCGACGTCGAGGCCGTGGTCGGCGAAGTAGCCCTGTTCGACCGCCTCGTAGAGGGGGGCGTAGTAGGGGACGGCGGCGCCGTCGATCTGCACGGTGACCGAGGTGGTGGCCTCGTCGCCGCCGGTGGTGGTGCCGGCGTTGTCGGCGGGGCTGCAGGCGGCGACACCGCCGAGGGCGGCGGCCAGGCCGAGGGCGGTGACGCCGCGCAGGGTGCGGGGGGAAGGGGACATGGTGGGTCCTTTCGGGACGGGGCGGGTCCGGTCGTGGCGGGGCAGCGGGGGCC
>NZ_AGVX02000621.1 GCF_000239155.1 Actinoalloteichus spitiensis RMV-1378 | reverse complement strand
GGACCGCCCCGACCGGGCTCCGGCTGTGCCTGACCGCCGGCGCCGTCGGGGGAGCCGAGCTGCCGGCCCGCGTCGAGGCCCGGTTCGGCGTGCCGCTGATCGACAGCTACGGCACCACCGAGACCTGCGGTCCCATCACCACGAACTGGCCCGGCGGCACCCGGGTCCCCGGGTCCTGCGGGCTGCCCGTGCCCGGCCTGTCGGTGCGGCTGGTCGACCCGGACACCCTGGCCGACGTGCCCGTCGGCCAGGACGGGGAGGTGTGGGTACGCGGCCCCAACGTCATGGCCGGGTACCACGGGGACCCCGGGGCCACCGCGGCCGCGCTGCCCGACGGCTGGTACCGCACCGGCGACCTGGCCCGCCGCGACGACCACGGCTACCTGACCGTCACCGGCCGCATCTCCGAACTCATCATCCGAGGTGGGGAGAACATCCACCCCGCCGAGGTGGAACAGGTGCTGCTGGGCGCCCCCGGCGTCCTCGACGCCGCCGTGGGCCCCGCGCCCGACCCCCGGCTCGGGGAGGTGCCCGTCGCCTACCTCGTCGGCCGGGACGACCTCGACCCCGAGGAGGTCCTCCGCGTCTGCCGGGAGAAGCTCGCCGGGTTCCGGGTACCCGCCCAGCTGCGCGGGGTCGACTCCCTGCCCAGGACAGCCGCCGGCAAGGTGACCCGGCACCTGCTGGCCGAGCGGCCGTGGCGGCTGCTCGCGGAAGTCCCGACCACCTCCGAGGCGCCCCAGGCCCGAGCCGACGCGGACCGCGCGGCCAGCCTCCGGGCCAGCCTGGCCCCGTTGTCCCGCCGGGAACAGGACCGGTGGCTGCGCGGCCTGGTCCGGGAGGGGACCGCCGCCGCCCTCGGCGTCGACCAGACCGACGTGGTCGACGACCGGCCGTTCGGCGACCTGGGGCTGACCTCGCTCACCGCCCTCCTGGTGCGCGACGCCGTGGTGCGCCGCACCGGGGTCGAGCTGCCGGCGACCGTGGTGTTCGACCACCCGACCCCCGCCGCCGTCGCCCGCCTCCTGCGGAACCAGCTGTTCGCCACCAGCGCCACCGCCACCACCGTCGCCGAGGGGACGCGGCCCCGGCCAGCCCGGTCCCACCGAGCCGACCCGGCCGACCCGGCCGACGACCCGGTCGTCATCGTCGGCATGGGGTGCCGCCTGCCCGGCGGGGTGGACGACCCGGCCGACCTGTGGCGGCTGGTCGCCGCCGGCGTCGACGCCACCAGCGAGTTCCCCACCACCCGGGGCTGGCCCCTCCACCGGCTGCACGACCCCGACCCGGACCGGCCGGGGCGGTCCATCACCACCCGGGGCGGCTTCTGCGACGACGTCGAGGACTTCGACGCGGAACACTTCGGGATCTCCCCGCGCGAAGCCCTGGCGATGGACCCCCAACAGCGGCTGCTGCTGGAAGTGGCCTGGCGGACCCTGGAGGACGCCGGCATCGCCCCGGACTCGCTGCGCGACCGGCAGGTCGGGGTCTTCACCGGGGTCATGCGCCACGAGTACGGCGCCGGCCTCGACCCGCTGCCCCCCGAACTGGAGGGCTACCTCGACGTCGGCAAACTCGGCAGCGTCGCCTCCGGCCGCATCGCCTACACCCTGGGGTTGCGCGGACCGGCCCTCACCGTCGACACCGCCTGCTCCTCCTCCCTGGTCGCCCTGCACCTGGCCGCCCAGTCCCTGCGGGCCGGGGAGTGCGAACTGGCCCTCGCCGGCGCGGCCACGGTCATCAGCACACCCCAGTTGTTCGTCGAGTTCTCCCGGCAACGCGGACTGTCCCCCGACGGCCGCTGCCGCTCCTTCTCCGCCGACGCCGCCGGCACCGGCTGGGCCGAGGGCGCCGGCCTGCTGCTCCTCCAACGGCTGTCCGCCGCGCGGCGGGACGGCCGGGAGGTGCTGGCCGTGCTGCGCGGGTCCGCCGTCAACTCCGACGGCGCCTCCCACGGGCTCACCGTGCCCAACGGCGAGGCGCAACGCGCCGTGATCCGCCGGGCCCTCGCCGACGCCGGACTCCGACCCTCCGAGGTGGACGCCGTCGAGGCGCACGGCACCGGGACCGTGCTGGGCGACCCCATCGAGGCGCGCGCCCTCGCCGACACCTACGGCGCCGACCGGGACCACCCGCTGTGGCTGGGCTCGTTGAAGTCCAACCTCGGCCACACCCAGGCCGCCTCCGGCGTCGCCGGCGTGATCAAGGTGGTGCTGGCCCTGCGCGCCGGCCGGCTGCCCCGCACCCTCCACGTCGAACGGCCCTCCACCCACGTGGACTGGGCCTCCTCCGGGTTGGCGCTGCTCGCCGAGGAACAGCCGTGGCCCGACCACGGCCGACCCCGCCGCGCCGGGGTGTCCTCCTTCGGGATCAGCGGCACCAACGCCCACGTCGTCCTGGAACAGGCGCCCACCCCGCTCGAGGCGGCCCCCACCACGCGGACACCCCCACCGCTGGTCCCGGTGGTGCTGTCCGGCCGGGACACCGAGGCGCTGCGCGACCAGGCCGACCGCCTCACCGACCACCTGCGGCGCGGCGAGCGGGTCGACCCCAGCGACCTGGGGTTCTCCCTGGCCACCGGCCGGGCCGCCCTCGACCACCGGGGCGTGCTGCTCCTCGACGCGGACGAGGACCCGGCCTCGGCGCTGCGCGACTGGTCGCGGCGCGCCGTCACCACCCCGACCACCACGGGTGGACGCGGCGGCGGGGTCGTCCTCGTCTTCCCCGGCCAGGGCTCCCAGTGGGCGGGCATGGCGACCCGGCTGCTGGCGGTGTCCGCACCGTTCCGCGCGGAACTGACCGCCTGCGACCAGGCGCTCCGCCCCCACCTGGGCTTCTCCGCCGTCGACGTCCTCACCGGAGCCGAGGGCGCCCCGGGCCTGGACACCGTCGACGTCGTCCAACCCGTGCTGTGGGCGGTGATGGTGGCCCTGGGCCGGTTCTGGGCCTCGCTGGGGGTGCGGCCGGACGCCGTCATCGGCCACTCCCAGGGAGAACTGGCCGCCCTCTGCGTGGCCGGCGGACTCGACCTGGGCGACGCGGCCCGGATCATCGCGCTGCGCGCCCGCGCCCTGCGGGAGATCGCCGGCGACGGCGGCATGGTGTCCGTCCCGCTCTCCACCGCCGACACCGAACGCCGCCTGCCCCCGGGAACCGTCGTCGCCGCCAGCAACGGGCCCCGCTCCACCGTGGTCTCCGGGGACGCCGAGGCCCTCGACCGGCTCCTCGCCCGCTGTGGGGAGGACGGCGTCCGCGCCCGACGCATCCCCGTCGACTACGCCTCCCACTCGCCTCACATGGACGTGTTGCGGGACCGGCTCGTGGACCTGGCCGCCGACATCCGCCCCCGGTCCTGCGACACCCGCTTCTACTCGACCGTGACCGGCTCCCGCGTCGACCCCGCCGAACTGGGACCGGAGTACTGGTTCGGCAACCTTCGCCAGCCGGTGCGGTTCCAGGAAGCCGTCGAGGCCGCCCTCGCCGACGGGCACCGCGTCTTCGTCGAGTCCAGCCCGCACCCCGTGCTCACCGTCGGGCTCACCGACATCCTCGACGAGCGGGAGGTCACCGGCGTCGTCACCGGATCGCTGCGCCGCGACCACGACGACCTCACCCCCCTGCTCACCGCCGCCGCCCAGCTGTGGGCCGCCGGGGTCGACGTCGACTGGGCCTCCTGGTTCCAGGGCAGCGGTGCCCGCCGCGTCCCGCTCCCCGGGTACGCCTTCCGCCGGCAGCGGTTCTGGCTGCCCCCGGCCGGCGGCGGGACCGGTGACCTCGGTTCCGCCGGGATCACCGCCGCCGACCACCCGCTGCTGGGAGCGTCCGTCGACCTCCCCGACGCCACCGTCCACACCGCGCTGATCTCCCTCACCAGCCACCCGTGGCTCGCCGACCACGCCGTGCGCGGCACCGCGCTGGTCCCCGGCACCGCCGTGCTCGACCTGGTGGCCACCGCCGCCGCCGGGCACGGCTGCGACCGGATCGAGGAGCTGGCCCTCACCGCCCCCGTGGCCGTGGAACCCGACGTCCCGGTCACCCTCCGGTTGGTCGTCGACCAGCCCGACGCGGACGGCCGTCGCCCGGTGGCCCTGCACGCACGCGCCGGAACCGGGCCGTGGACCACCCACGCCACCGGAGCCCTCACCACCGCCGGCCCGGGACCGGCCCCGGCGGCCTGGTCGCCCGGCACGGCGGAGCCGGTCGACCTCGACGGCGTCTACGACCGGCTCGCCGACCGGGGCTACGAGTACGGTCCGCTGTTCCAGGGGCTGCGTGCGCTGTGGCGCACCGGATCGGGCCCCGGCGCGGAACTCCACGCCGAGGTCGAACTGCCCGAGGACACCGGAGGCACCTTCACCTGCCACCCCGCGCTGCTCGACGCCGTGCTCCAGGCCGTCGGCGCGAGCGGCGTCGACGTCGGCGGCGCCGGCACGCCGCTGCCGTTCAGCTTCACCGGGGTGGAACTGCGCGCCCCCACCGGCCGCGCCCTGCGGGCCCGGCTCCGCGTCCTCGACCCCAGCACCGTCGAGGTCGTCGCCGTCGACGACGCCGGCCGGCTCGTCGCGCGCGTCGACGCCCTGACCCTGCGGTCCCCGGCCGCCGCCCCGCCGCCCCTGCACCGCCTCGACCACGTGCCGGTCGACCACCCGGCCGTCACCGACGCCCGGGTCGCGGTGCTCGACGCCGACCTGACCGCCCCCGACCCGGTCCCCGTCGAGGACGCCGAATTCGTCCTGGTCCGCGCCCCCTCCGGCGAACCGGGCACCGCCACCCGCGCCGCGCTGGCCCTGGCCAAGGACTGGATCGGCCGGGACGCCACTCTCGTCGTGCTCACCCGGGGCGACGGGCCGGTGACCGGGCTGTTCCGCAGCGCCGCCACCGAGCACCCCGGTGCCTTCGCCCTCGTCGACGGCGACCCGGGCCCGGCCTGGCCCGAGGTGTTCGGGGCGCTGCGCGCCGGGGAGGCGGAACTGGCCGTGCGGGACGGCGCCGTCACCGCCGCCCGGCTGCGGCCGGCCAGCGCACCGCCACCCGCCGATCCGCCGCCGCTGCCCGTGCCCGAGGTGCCGTGGCGGTTGGCGATCGGCGGAACCGGTTCCCTCGATGACCTCACCGCGGTTCCCACGCCCCCCGCCCCCCTGCGGCCCGGCCAGGTCCGGCTCGCGGTGCGCGCCGCCGGCGTCAACTTCCGGGACGTCCTGCTCGCCCTGGGCGTGGTCGCCGTCGCCGACGACGTGCTCGGCGGCGAGGCCGCCGGCGTCGTGGTCGAGACCGCCGCCGACGTCACCCACCTCCAGCCCGGCGACCGGGTGTTCGGCGTCGTCGACGGCGCCTTCGCGCCCCAGGCCGTGGCCGATGCCAGGATGCTCGCGCCGGTCCCCGCCGGGTGGTCCTTCGCCGACGCGGCGGGCGTGCCCATCGCCCAGCTCACCGCCTACTACGGCCTGTTCGACGTCGCCGGTCTCCAACCCGGTCAGTCCGTCCTGGTCCACGCCGGGACCGGCGGCGTGGGCATGGCCGCGATCGCCCTCGCCCACCGCCGGGGCGCGGAGGTCTTCGCCACCGCCAGCCCCGACAAGTGGCCGGTGCTGCGGGAACTCGGCATCCCCGAGGACCACGTCGCCTCCTCCCGGGACACCGGGTTCGAGGAGCGGTTCCGCGCGGCCACCGGCGGCCGGGGAGTCGACGTCGTCCTCAACTCCCTCAGCGGCGAGTTCGTCGACGCCGGCCTGCGCCTGACCGCGCCCGGCGGCTGCTTCGTCGAACTCGGCAAGACCGACATCCGCGACCCCGGCACCGCACCCGGGCGCACCTACCGGGCCTTCGACCTGCTCACCGACGCCGGGCCGGAGCGGATCGGGGAGATGCTCGCCGCGCTCACCACCGACGGCCCCGGTCCGCTGCCCACCCGGTCCCGGGACATCCGGCACGCCCGCAGCACGCTGCGACTCATGGCCGCCGGCCGGCACACCGGGAAGAACGTGCTCACCGTGCCGGCACCGGTCGACCCCGGTGGCACGGCCCTGATCACCGGCGGCACCGGCGTCCTCGGGGGACTCGTCGCCCGCCACCTGGCCGCCCGGCACGGCATCCGCCGCCTCGTGCTCGTCAGCCGCAGCGGCCACGCCGCACCCGAACTGCTCGCCGACCTCGCCGAGGTCGGGGCCGAGGTGCGCGTGGTGGCCTGCGACGTCGCCGACCGACCGGCGCTGCGCGCGCTGCTGGCCACCGTGGACGACCTGAACGTGGTCGTCCACGCCGCCGGGGTCCTCGCCGACGCCACCGTGGCGAACACCGACCCCGACACCCTGCCGGCCGTGCTGGACCCGAAGATCGTGGCCGCCCGCAACCTGCACGAGCTCACCGCCCACACCGACCTCGCCGCGTTCGTGCTGTTCTCGTCCATCGCCGGCACCCTCGGCGGCGCCGGGCAGGCCGGCTACGCCGCGGCCAACGCCGCGCTCGACGCCCTCGCCGGGGAACGCCGGGCCGCCGGCCTGCCCGCGGTCTCGATCGCGTGGGGCATGTGGGCCGAGGCCAGCGGCATGACCGGCCACCTCACCGACCGCGACCGGGACCGGCTGCGGCGGGGCGGTGTCCTCCCGATGGACACCGGCGCGGCCCTCGCCCTGTTCGACGCCGCCCTCCACTCACCCGACCCGTGCGTGGTGGGCGCCGCGCTCGACCCGCACGCCGCGCGCCCCGTCCCACCCGCGTTGCGGGCCCTGGTCCGAGACCGCGCCGCCGACCGGCCCGCCCGGGGTGGCGCCGTTCGGCTCGGGGACCTACCGGCCGCCGACCGGCCGGCCGCCGCGCTCGCCCTGGTGCGCGCGGAGTCCGCCGCCGTCCTCGGCCACCCGGACCCGGCGGCCCTCGCACCGGACCGGGCCTTCTCCGAGCAGGGCTTCGACTCCCTCACCGGGGTGGAGCTGCGCAACCGCCTCCAGACGGCCACCGGGCTGCGGCTGTCCACCACCGTCGCCTTCGACCACCCCAGCCCCACGGCCCTGGCCACCCACCTGGTCACCGCGCTCGACGGGGCCCCCGCCCCGGCCCGCACCGCCACGAGGACGTCCCCGGTGGCCGAGGACGAACCGGTCGCGATCATCGGCATGAGCTGCCGGTTCCCCGGGGGCATCGCCTCACCCGAGGACCTGTGGCGGGTGGTGGACGACGAGGTCGACGTCGTCGGCCCGTTCCCCACCGACCGGGGTTGGGACCTCGCCGGCCTGTTCGACGAGGACCCGGAGCGGACCGGCACCAGTTACGTCCGGTCCGGGGCGTTCCTCGACGACGTCGCCGGGTTCGACGCGGCGTTCTTCGGGATCTCCCCCCGGGAGGCGACCGCGATGGACCCGCAGCAGCGGCTGCTGCTGGAACTGGCCTGGGAGGTCTTCGAGGACGCCGGCATCGACCCGACCGCGCTGCGCGGCCAGCCGGTGGCCGTCTACGCGGGACAGATCCACCACGACTACGTCGGCCGGTTGCGCACCGTCCCCGGGGAACTGGAGGGCTACCTGGGCCACGGCACCGCCGGCAGCGTCGCCTCCGGCCGCATCGCCTACACCTTCGGCCTGGAGGGCCCCGCCGTCACCGTGGACACCGCCTGCTCGTCCTCCCTGGTCACCCTGCACCTGGCCGTGCGGGCCCTGCGGGCCGGCGAGTGCGACCTGGCGCTGGCCGGCGGCGCGTCCGTGATGTCCTCACCCACCCCGTTCGTGGAGTTCTCCCGGCAGCGGGGCCTGGCCCCCGACGGGCGGTGCAAACCCTTCGCCGCCGCCGCCGACGGCACCGGCTGGTCCGAGGGCGCCGGCCTGCTGCTCGTGGAACGCCTTTC
>NZ_AGVX02000622.1 GCF_000239155.1 Actinoalloteichus spitiensis RMV-1378 | reverse complement strand
CCGGGCGCGGCCGGGCTGCTGTCGGCGGCCGGCAGCCAGGCCCCGGCCCGGTGGGGTGGCGCGGCCCGCGTCCTGGTGAACCCGCCCGCAGCCGGGTGATGGTCGTTCCCGGGTTCCGCCCGCGCGGGACCGTGCCGGGGTGCGCGCCGCCCCTACTGGTAGAGAACGCCAGCCAGGTGCGGGGCGTCCACCGTGCGCGCGTCGTACCAGTGGAAACCCGTGTCCACGCTGGCGGGGAGCTCCTCACCGTCCATCGCTGCCAACCCGGCCAGCACCAGTTGCCGCCCCATGTCGAGGGGGTCCTGGGTGACGGCCCCGGCCAGCGTCCCGTCACGGACGGCGTCGAGTTGGGCGCGCCCCGAGTCGAACCCGACGACGACCAGGTCCTCGCGGCCGCTTTCGGTGACTCCCCGGAGCACCCCCAGGGCGGAGCCCTCGTTGGAGGCGTACAGGCCGTCGAGGTCGGGGTGGGCCGCCAGCAGGGCTTTGGTGATGTCGGCCGAGACGAGCTGGTCACCGCCGCCGTACCGCGGGTCGAGCACGGTGATCCCGGGTGCGTTGTCCCGCATCCAGTCCAGGAAGCCGTCCCGCCGGTCCACGCCGGACCCGCTGGTCTGGTCGTGCACGACCAGACCCACCGTCCCCGTGCCGCCCAGCAGACCGGCGAGGTGTTCGGCGGCGAGGGCGGCCGCGGCCCGGTTGTCGGTGGCCACGGTGGTCACCGGGATCTCGCTGTCCACGCCGGAGTCGAAGGCGATCACCGGGATGCCGGCCTCCTCGGCCTGGCGGAGCAGGGGTTCGGTGGCGCGGCTGTCCAACGCGGCCAGGCCGATGGCGTCGGGTTGGCGGGCGATGGCGTTGGTGAGCATGTTCAGCTGGGCCTCGATGTCCTGTTCCGTGGATGGTCCCATGAAGGTGACACCGGCGCCCTGCCGCTCGGCCTCCTCCTCCGCGCCGCGTTTCACGGCCTGCCAGAACTGGTGTTGGAACCCCTTCGAGACGATGGCGATGTGCGGCAGCTCGTGGTCGTGGCCCCATCCTGGTCCGCAGCCGGTGAGCGCGGCGGTGAGCACGCCGAGCACCGCGAGCGTCCTGGTCCCGCGCATCGCGCGCTCCCTCCTCGTGCGTGGATGGTGGTCCGCCGGCGGCTCAGGCACGCCGGCGGCGCAGCATGTCGGCGTAGACGGCCACGAGGATCACGCAGCCGAGGATGACGTTCTGCCACTCCTGGGGGATGGACATGATCTGGAGTCCGTTGTTGAGCACGGAGATGATGAGGGCGCCGATCAGCGTCCCGACCACCGAGCCCCGCCCGCCGGACAGGGAGGTGCCGCCGATGACGACCGCCGCGATCGCCTGCAGCTCGTAGCCCATGCCGGTGGCTGGCTGGGCGGAGCCGAGGCGGGCGGAGATGAGGATGCCGGCCAGACCGGTGAACAGGCCGGCGATGACGTAGACGGCGATCTTCACCCGGCGCACGTCCACCCCGGACAGGGCGGTGGCCGCCTCGTTGCTGCCCACGGAGTAGGTGTGCCGCCCCAGAACGGTCCTGCTCAGGACCAGTCCGGCGACCACCGCAGCGACGAGCAGGATGAGGACGGCGTTGGGGAAGTCGACCCCGGGAACCAGGTTGCCGGTGGAGATGTCCAGGTAGCCGGGGACGTCGGTGAAGTAGATCGGCGCGCTGTTGGACAGCACCAGGGCCAGCCCGCCGGCGACGAGCATCATCGCGAGGGTCGCGATGAACGGGGGAATGCCCAGCAGGGTGACGTTGAGGCCGTTGACGAGGCCGATCAGACCACCGAAGAGGATCGCGGCGGGGACGCCGACCGCCAGCGGCAGCCCGAGGTCGACCATGAGCACCCCGGCCACGACGGCGCACAACGCCATGCCCGTGCCCAGGGAGAGGTCGATGCCGCCGCTGACGATCACCAGGGTGGTGCCGACGGCGAGCGTACCGATGACGACGGTGGAGAACAGGATCGCCGTGAAGTTGCCGTAGGTGAGGAAGAAGGGGCTGGCGGCGGAGAAGAAACCGGCGATGACGAGGAGGCTGGCGAGGGCGAGGAGCTGGTGGAGCCGGGTACGGGCGGCACCCGCGAGGCCACCGCGCCGCGTCGCGTGCTCGACGGTGTCGGACGTGGTCACGGGCGGGACCTCCGTCCGTGCTCCGGTTCGGCCTGCGGGGCGGTGGCGGCCCGGTGCTGGTTCGCTGGCGGGCCCTCCGGTGGGGGTGTGCCGGTGTTCTCCGGTCGCAGGGTCGCGTACCGCATGATGGCCTCCTGACTCGCCTCCGCCGCCGGGAGGACTCCTGTCACCCGGCCCTCGCTCATCACCACGACCCGGTCCGCCAGGCGCAGGACCTCGGACAGTTCGGAGGAGATGACGATGACCGCCGTGCCCTCGTCGGCCAGCCCCTCGAGCAGCTGGTGGATCTCCTCCTTCGCGCCGACGTCGACGCCTCGGGTGGGTTCGTCGACGATGAGCACGTCGCAGTCCCTGGCGAGCCAGCGGGCGAGGACGACCTTCTGCTGGTTGCCGCCGGAAAGGTGCTGGACGGGACGGTCCAGGGACGGGGTGCGGACACCGAGGGCCCGCACGTACCGCTGGGCGGCGGCGCGGGCGGCTCGTCGTCGCACGACACCGGCCGTGGCGAAGTGGCTCGCCAGCGCCGAGAGGGTGATGTTGGTGCCGACGTCGTGGTCGAGCAGCAGCCCGAGGCGTTTCCGGTCCTCGGAGAGGTAGCCGACACCGAGCGCGGCGGCCTCGGCCGGGTTGCGGATGCGTACCGGCCGGCCGCGCACCGCGATGGTGCCGCCGGTGACGGGGTCGGCGCCGACCAGTGCCCGCGCGGTCTCGGTGCGTCCGGCACCCATCAGTCCGGCGAAGCCGAGGATCTCCCCCCGGTGGAGGTCGAAGCTCACGTCGCGGAGGAGCTCCCGGGTGGACAGCCCGCGCACGCTGAGCACCACCGGTCCGGGGCGCCGGCGCCGGGCGGGTGGGGCCGCCGGCGAGGTGGGGACGGCGCGGCCGACCATCAGGGAGACGACCTCGTCGGTGCTGGTGGTGGACACGGCCCGCGTCGCCACGTACCGGCCGTCGCGGATGACGGTGATCCGGTCGGCGATCCGGCGGATCTCGTCCATCCGGTGGGAGATGTAGATGACGCCGGTGTTCGGGCCACTGAATCGTCGGATGAGTGCGTGGAGCGCCTCGACCTCGTCGGCGTCCAGGGCGGCCGTGGGCTCATCCATGATGAGCACCCGGGGCCGGTGGGACAACGCCTTGGCGATCTCCACCAACTGCTGGTGGGCCACGGAGAGGGCGCCGACGGGAGCGTCCGGGTCGAGGGGCAACCCGAGTTCGTCGACGAGTTCCGCCGCCCGCCGGTCGAGGGCCCGGCGGTCGACGAACCACCGCCACCGCCTGGGTTCCCGGCCGAGGAACAGGTTCTGGGCGACGGTCAGGTCCGGCACGAGCGCGAACTCCTGGTGGATGATGCCGATGCCCAGGGATCGCGCGTGCCCCGGCCCGCTGGGTCGGATCTCCCGCCCGTCGAGGAGGAACCGCCCGGTGTCCGGCTGGTCGACGCCGGAGAGCAGGCGCATCAACGTGGACTTGCCGGCGCCGTTCTCCCCCACCAGGGCGAGGACCTCGCCGTGCCGCAGGTCGAGCCGCATCCCGGCCAGCGCCCGCACGCCGGGGAAGCTTTTGGTGACCTCGGAGACGTCCAACAGGGGAGGGAACAGGTCGGTCGAGGAATGCGCCGTTCCACCCACGTCGCCGACCTCGCTTCCCGTTCAGGGGCGCCGGTCCGCCGGGGGTGGTGACCGCGCTCCCGTGGTGCTGGTCCCGCTCCGACCGGGGCCGGCCCACTCGTGGTGTCGGAGTGGCCCGGTTCATGATCGGAGTCAACTCTGGACACTAGAGATCGGATCTCTTGGCCGTCAAGACGCTGAGGACGTCGTCGCCGGTGACGCGCCGCGGCTTGTCCGATCCGTGTCCGGTCCACCCCGGGCGAGTCGACGCCCGGGGTTCGGGGAGCCGGTGACGGCAGGCTGAGCACGAGGCGGAGCCGCCGTCCTCGGGCAGGTACCCGGTCGGCGACGGCCCGCCCGACGCACCTGGGCCACCGCTGGGGCCGGAACCAGCCCCACCAGGTCTCGGCTCAGGTAACCGAACCGGCCTGGATGACGTGGGCGGGAACCGGCCGTTCCGCTGCCGGGACCGTCGTCGTCGCGGCGCGGCGGAACTCGCTCGGACTGACGCCGCGCACCCGTTTGAAGGCCGCGCTGAACCCGAACGCGTCGGAGTAACCAACGGCGTGCGCGATCTCCTCCAGGGTGGACGACGCCCGTTCGATCAGGAGATCCGCCGCGAGCGTCATCCGCCACCGCGTGAGGTAGGCCAGCGGCGGTTCGCCCACCAGGTCGGTGAACCGCTTGGCCAGGGTCGACCGCGATACCCCGGTACGGCCGGCCAACGCGGCCACCGTCCAGGGCGCGGCCGGTTCGCCGTGCAGCAGGCGCAGCGCGTCACCTACCACCGGGTCGTGCTGGGCCGCCCACCACCCCGGCGGTTGACCGCCGGGTCGGTCGAACCACTCGCGCAACGTGCACACCAACATCCAGTCCAGCAGCCGGTCGAGCACCACCTGTTGGCCGGGCGCGTCCACGGCGACCTCGGCGGCGAGGTGGTCCAGGACGGGGTCCCCCGTTCCTCCCGCGCACACCCGCAACACCCCGGGCAGCGCCTCCAGCAGGCGGCGGCTGATCTCACCGCGCACCGGGTAGGCAGCGACGATCAGCGTCGTCGACTCCCGGCCGGGTTCGAGGGCACCCGGATCGTGCCAGCCACGCCGATGCCTGGTCCCGCCCTGCTCCGGCGTCGCGCAGGACTCGCCGCACGGGATCGGTTCGGCCCGGGTGCCCACCTCGTCCACGAAGCTGAACGTCCCGGGACCGCGCACGACGACCGTCTCGCGGGCGTGCAACGGCTCGGGGGCACCGTGCTCGGGCACGATCCAACCGCCGCCGGTGAGGACGGTGCACAGGGTCAGCGGCGCGCCGTCGACGAAGTGCAACGCCCACGGCGGGGTGTGGGTCGAGCTCCCCACCAACGAGCCGTGGGCCCGCACCCCGCGCAGCAGATCACTGAACGCGTCCACCCCGCCAGGCTAGACGAACACACAGGCGGTCCGGCGTCCTACCTATGGAATCGTCCAGCCCGAGGCGGTTCACTCGGCACATGAGCAACGACACCACCCTCGTCCTCGGCGCGACCGGCAAGACCGGCCGTCGGATCCTCGCCCGCCTCCGGCTGCGCGGCACCCCCGTCCGGGCCGCCTCCCGGTCGACCCGGCCCCGCTTCGACTGGTCCGACCCCGGTGGCTGGGACGCCGTCCTCCGGGGCGTGGACGTCGTCTACGTCGTGGCCCCGACCGTTCCGGGCCCGGTGCACGAGTTCGTGACCCAGGCCGAGGCCGCCGGAGTGCGGCGGCTGGTCCTGCTCTCCGGGCGCGGCGCGGACACCTGGGGAGATTCCCCCTTCGGGTTGGACATGCGGTCAGCCGAGGAGGCGGTGCGCGGCTCGGCACTGGAGTGGACCGTGTTGCGGGCGACGAACTTCGCCCAGAACTTCAGCGAGGACCTCTTCCACGCCCCGCTGGTCGCCGGGGAGCTGGCCCTCCCGGCCGGCGAGGTTCCCGACCCGATCATCGACGTCGAGGACGTCGCCGACGCGGCCGTCACGGTGCTGACCGAACCCGGCCGGCACGCCGGCCGCGTCTACGAACTCACCGGGCCGCGCGCACTCACCTACGCGGAAGCCGTCGACCTGATCGCCCGGGCGTCCGGACGGCCCATCACCTACCGGCGGATCTCCCCCAACGAGTACGCCGCGACGCTCGTGGGGCAGGGCCTGAGCGAGGACGACGCTGACCACGTCGCCGAGATGTTCGTGATGATGGAACGCGGAGAGACGGCCTCCCCGACCGAGGACCTCGCCGACCTGCTCAGCCGAACGCCCCGCACCTTCGAGGACTACGTCGTGCGGACCGCCGGGACGGGTGCCTGGCGGGCGTGACCAGCCGCCGGCGCCGGCACGGACGGGATGACGCACTCGGTGCGGCCGCCCGACGACGCCTGCGGTTCCCCCACCACCCTTGGACGCTCGCACCCGGGGCGAACCGCCCCTGTTCCGAGGATGCTGACAGCAGCCTCCTCCACCGACTGGAAGGACCAGGATGAGCACCACCCCCAGCACGCTGACCCCTGAGGACCTCGAGTTCCTCCGCCGCCCCCTGCACGGCTTCCTGACGGTGGCGGCGGGACCACTCCCGCCCCAGCCCCGGCCGGTGTGGTTCGAGGCCACCGCCGAGGGCACCATCCAGCTGTTCAGCGAACCGGCCTCCCCGAAGATGCGCCGCATCCGACGCGACCCGCGTGCCTCCCTCGTCGTCGCCGCCCCGGTGGGGGAACGCGAACGCTGGGTGTCGGTCGCCGGCCGGGTCGAGGTGGAACCCGAGGGAGCCCACGAGCTGTGCTCCCGACTCGCCGCCCGGTACTGGGACCTCAACGACCCGGGCCGCGCCGAGGAACTCGCCGGGATGATGGCGGATGACCAGGTCCGACTCATCATCCACCCCGAGACCGTCCGTAGGTTCCCGCTCTGAGGTGCGTGCAGCGGTTGCGAAAGGAAGTCCATCCCGCGCCGGGTTCACCTGGCGACCCGTGACCCCGGCGGATGGGATGTCCACGTCCCGTCCGCACTGGCGACGAGGGGATGCCGTGCGTGGGCGAGCGCAGCCGCCGTGAGCAATCCGGACGAACCAGCAGCGCGAGCGGGGAGCGTCCTCGTGGACATACATCATGTGTCCGGCCTGGACGAGGTTGCTCACGTGTCGGCTACCAGCTGGGGCTTCACCGACCCCACCGTCGGCGGAGCCCACCCCACCTACCTGTGGACCACGTCGCCCCTGGCCCGGGTCAGGGTGGAGAACAGCGAAACCGCCCTGTCTACGGGGGATGACCTGGGCCAGCAGGAGCCCAGCTCATCGCAGTAAGGACCCGGCCCCCGCGTGCGGGGGGACGACGCGCGAGGGCGGGTCGTGATGGCCCGCGTCCGGGGAACAGCCCCGCGTGCGCGGGGACGACTTCTGGTCTTCGAACATCCTTTCGATGCAGAAGGGAACAGCCCCGCGTGCGCGGGGACGACCGCATTACGTGCGCGGACTGCCCCGGCTTCCCCGGAACAGCCCCGCGTGCGCGGGGACGACGGACTGGGACGAGGAGATCGCCGCTGCGGCCGCGGAACAGCCCCGCGTGCGCGGGGACGACCTCCGCCTCAGGGAAGCGGTCGTGTTCGCCGTGGGAACAGCCCCGCGTGCGCGGGGACGACTCGGCCCCGGTCCAGGCCACGACGTCGCCGGGGGGAACAGCCCCGCGTGCGCGGGGACGACGAGCTGGTGGTCGCGGCGCGGACGACGGTGGCGGGAACAGCCCCGCGTGCGCGGGGACGACACTTCCTGACCTGGGAGTTCACGAGCGACCCTGCCGGTTTTCCTTCACTCTCCTCGGCGTCTCCCGCAGTACCACAAGCCTCCTCGCCGTGAGTATGCCCGCCGCCGGGCGCGGCCCCGTTCGGGCCCCCTTCCCCGCCGTCCCGGTGGTCGCGGTCCCTCCAGACGCCGTCGGCTCAGGACACCTCACCCACCGACTCCGCCGGCTGGGGAGCAGCGTGACCGACCCCGCCCAGGGGTTCACCGTAGGTCATCTCGCCGTCATGTTCCGTTGCGCTGGAGGCTCTCGAAATTTTCTCACGAAATCCTAGGGTGAGGTGTCCCCGTTGTTCGTACACATCGGACAACGCAGTCCTTCCGCAGCTCGTGGAGGCCTCATGCGACGCCGTGCTCCCCTGTTGGCAGTGGTACCCCTACTTCTGACAGTGGCGGCCACCCCCGCCCTCGCACAGTCCATGCCCTCGGCCGCCCCCCAGGCCACGACCTTCCCCGCCAGCACGTCGGTCGGTGTGCACAACGCCTACGAACAGAGCGCCTTCCCCTACTTCGCCGACGGACTCGACTCCGGAGCGGGAATGCTGGAGATCGACGTCTGGACCGACCAACTCATCGGACGCTGGCGGGTCAGCCACAGCCTGATCGGTCAGCGGAACAACTGCGTCGGCGCCACCCACGCCGACGGTCTCCGTGCCGGTCCTCGCAACCAGGACCTGCCGGCCTGCCTCCGCGACATCCGGGCGTGGCAGGAGAGCAACCCGGGCCACCGCCCGATCGTCTTCAAGGTGGAGTTCAAGGACGGCTTCTACGACCGGGGTGGGCTCGGCCCGGCCGCGTTCGACGCGCTGGTGGCGGACATCCTGGGTGACGGGGTCTTCCGGCCGGTCGACCTGCTGACCCGCCCGGACGGATCGCGGTTCGCGACGCTCGACGAGGCGGCGCGGGCCGGCAACTGGCCCAGCCGGGACGAGCTGGCCGGCAAGGTGATGTTCGAGCTGATCCCGGGCACCTTCGAGCAGGGCAACCCCTTCGACGACCTGTGGACCGACGAGGAGTACTCCCGCCACCTGCGTGACCTGGCCGCCGAGGGGCGCATCGAGCAGGCGCAGGCGTTCCCGGCGGTGCTGGGCGCGGAGGCCGGCGACCCCCGGGAGCGTTACGAGGACGAGTCGCTCCGCCCGTGGTTCGTGTTCTTCGACGGCAACGCCACCACCTACGTGCGCCCCGAGGTGGACACCGCCTGGTACCACGAGCGGAACTACGTCCTGCTGATGACGAACTCCCACTCCGTCGCGCCGGCGATCGACGCCAACCACCCCACCGAGCAGGAGGCGCGGGACCGATTGCACCTGTTGGCCGGTGAACACGCCAGCATCGTCTCCAGCGACTGGCGGGACCCCGGGGTGCTGTCAGCGGTGGCACAGCGCGGGCAGGGCTGAGGCCCTCGCCCCTCCCGAGCGGGACCTGTCCCGGCCGATGTCCCGGGGCAGGCCCCGCCCCCACGCGCGTCCTCCCGGCGCGCACCGCGCCGCGCGGTGTGCCGCCGGGTGCGCGTTCGCCGGTTCCGGGCCGGCGTTACCGAGCTGTGGGGACCGCGAGTTCCCGGAGCCGGGTCAGACCCGTCGGTTCCGACGCGGCCAGGCCGCAGCGGACCGCGCCGGGCGTGGCGAAGCGTGCCTCGATCCGGCGGAGCAGGGACACGTCCACGTCCTCGGGGATCTGGTTGACCACCAGGGTTCCCAGGGTGAAACCGCCCTCCACGAGGGCGTCGGCCGCCCGTTCCGTCTCGGCGAGCACCATGCGGCGTGGGATGAGCACGAGGCGGACCTCGGCGTCGGTCCGCAGGCGCTCGGCGGCGCGTTCGAGGCGACGTCGCCGGTCGTGCAGTCGTTCCAACAGCGGGTCCCGCTCGGGTTCACGGTCGCCGACCACGGCTTCGGCGAAGCGGTCGGCGGCCACAACGCGTTCCCGCTGCCTGGCCAGGCCCTGGATCCACGGGGCCAGCAGCGAGGGCAGGTTGATCATGCGGAGCAGGTGTCCGGTGGGGGCGCTGTCGACGACCAGCCGGTCCCATTCGCCGGGCACGTCCTCGAGGTAGCCGGTCAGCACGTCGGTCAGCGCGGACTCGGCCATGCCCGGCCCGGTGGCGGCGTGCCCGAGGTGGCGCCGCACGGCCGGCATGATCCTGCGGGGCAGCGCGGCGGCCGCGTCGTCCTCGACCTGGCGCACCCGGCGGCGCACCGCCGCATCCCCGTCGGGTTCGGCCGCCCACAGGGTTGGTCCGAGTCGACGCGGCCGGTCGCCCAGGGTGGTCTCGAAGGCGTCCCCTAGCGAATGGGCGGGGTCGGTGGAGATGACCAGGGTGCGGTGTCCGGCGTCGGCCGAGGCGAGGGCGTGGGCGGCGGCCATCGTCGTCTTGCCCACCCCGCCCTTGCCCGCGAAGAAGGTGATGGGACGGGTCAACAGCATCCTCCGGGTCCGTCGTACTCGTCGCGGCCCATCCGTACGTGCCACTCGTGCATGTCCGCCAGCAGGAACGGGACCAGTTCGAGCGTCTCGTAGGCGACGGGGCTGTCCACGCCGAGGGTGTCGAGGAGCATCAGCGCCCGCATCGTGTCCTGCTGGTCGCGGGCCTCCCGGCGGAGCGTGGACCGCCACCGGGCGGTGAACCAGGCTTCGTGGAACTCGGCCACCGCCCGCAGGCCGGCTCGGATGCGGTCGCCGACCGGCCCGGAGGCCGGT
>NZ_AGVX02000623.1 GCF_000239155.1 Actinoalloteichus spitiensis RMV-1378 | reverse complement strand
CCCCCCCCTGCGCGCCGGGAACGGGACCGGCGGGAGCCTCCGCCACGTCGACGCGCGGAACGGGTGCCCCGCAGGCGGACCGTGGCGCGGCGTTCCTCCGTCCGGCCCCGAGGGCCGCGCCTCGTCCGTGCCCAGCGGCCCGAGGACCGGAGCGGGGCGGGAGCGCGGCGCTCGGGCAGCAGAGGGGCGCGCCGGGGGCCAGGGGGAGGCAGGAACGGAGTCCCGGGCCACTGAGGACCGCGAATCCTGGGACGGGCGGTGGTCCAGCCGGCGGCGGGCCGCCCCGGCCCGGACGATCACCCGCCGTCGAGGTCGCGCGTGCCAGGACCGGTCGGGCCCGCGCTCGGCGTCAGGGACGCAGCCGGTCGGCGCGGACCACTCCTGACGCCGGCCCGGCCGCCCGGGGTGGTGTCGGTGAGGCACGCGCGGCCGGCACGCCGGGGGAGCGGACACGGTCCCCTCCCGACCGCGGGGCGGGACCGGCCGGGCGTCAGGTCACCTCGGTCCACACCGGCGGTCGGCACCCCGCGCGAGCGGTCCGCTCACCGCCCGTCGAACCGCTCCGGGTGCAGCCAACCGGCCAGTTCCTCCAGGCCGTCCAGGGCATGTGCGATACCGGAAGCGAAGGCGGAGGCGGCGGGGAGGAGGAGCACCCGGTCCTCCCTGATCGCGGGCAGATCGGCGACGGCGGGGTGGGCGAGCAGGCTGTCGAAGGACTCGCGACCCGCGCCGGTCACGTCCACCAGCACGACCGCGTCGGGCGCCGCGCCGACGACGACCTCCGGGTCGACCGGACCGGTGCGCCGCACGCCGGCCCGTTCGGCGGCCGAGGCGCCACCCGCGAGCTCGACCAGGCCGGTGGTGAAGGAGTCCGGGCCGAGGGCGAACGGGACGCCGGCCTGGTTGCTCAGGGCGAGCACGGCGGGCCGGTCGACACCGTCGACGGCCTCCCGGAGCGCCTCGCGCCGGGCGGCCATGTCCGCCACGAGGCTCTCGGCGCGGTCCTCCACGCCGAGGGCCTCGCCCAGCAGCGACAGGTTCCCCGCGACCTCGTCGAGGTCGTTCCAGTGCTCCAGCACGAGAACGGGGACGCCCGTCTCCTCGAGCAGGGACAGCGCGTCCTGCTCGCCGTCGTGGCGGGGGGTGACCAGGACCAGGTCCGGGTTCAGGGACAGCACCAGCTCCGGGTCCGGGTTGTTGCCCGGCGGCAGGTGTTCCGACACCGCCACCGCCTCCTCGACGTGGTTGCCCAGGTGGGCGCCGGTCACGCTCGCCGGCACCGCCACCAGGCGCTCCGCCCCCACCAGCGCCAGCGCGGCCTCGGCGGCATCCGGCGACAGCGCGGCGATCCGGCTCGGTTCCGCGGGGATCGTGACCTGCTCTCCCTGGTCACCGCCCCCGACCGTGCGCGGGTAGGAGGCGGCGGCGCCGGACGGTGCCGAGGACGCCGCGGGCGCGGGTTCGTCGGCGGTGCTCGCGCAGCCGGCGAGCAGCACCACCGCCAGCGAGACGGTGCCGAGGAGCGGGCCTCGGCGTACCGGATTGGTCATCGGGTGTCTCCTGATCCTTCGTCGATGTCCAGGGGGACCACGCGCGGGCTCCGGGTGTCGGGGTCGTGGCGAACCACCACCCGCACCCCGTAGGCGACCGCGATGTTCTCCCTCGTGAGCGTCCGTTCCGGCGGGCCGTCGGCGAGCAGCCCGCCCCGGTGGAGCAGCGCCACCCGGTCGCAGAACCGGGCCGCCTGGTTGAGGTCGTGCAGCACGGCGACGACGGCGGTTCCGCGTCCGGCCAGTGTGCGCAGCAGGCGCAGCACGTGGAGCTGGTGGCGGAGGTCGAGGGCGGCGACCGGCTCGTCGAGCAGCAGCACCCGGGGCTGTTGCGCGAGTGCCTTCGCGATGTGCACGAGCTGCCGTTCGCCGCCGGAGAGCGTCGTCACCTCCTGGTCGGACCAGCGGTCCGCTCCGGCGTCGCGCAACGCCTGGTCGGCTATCCGCTCGTCCTCGGGGCCCACCGGGGAGAACCGCCGCAGGTGGGGATGTCTGCCCAGGAGAACGACCTGCCGGGAGGTGAACTCGAAGTCCAACGCGGTGTCCTGGGGCACGTGGGCCAGGCTGCGCGCCAGCACCCGCGGACGCAGGGACCGCGTCGACACCCCGTCGAGCCGCACCTCCCCGCGTTCCGGCCGTCGCAGGCCCGCGAGGACGGAGAGCAGCGTGCTCTTGCCGGCACCGTTGGGGCCGACCAACGCCAACACCTCGCCGGCCCGCACGGGCACCGTGACGTCGACGAGCACGGGACGACCGTCGATGACCACGCTCACCTCCTCCGCGACCAGCGGGAGGTCAGTGGACCCGGGGGTGGGCGGACGGCGCGTCACCGCGCACCTCGCCGTCCCCGCCGGAGGACCAGCAGGAGGAACACGGGCGCGCCGATCAACGCGGTCAGCGTCCCCGTCTGGAGCACCACCGGGCTGAGCAGCATCCGGGCACCGAGATCGGCGAGGACGAGGAAGGACCCACCGAACAGGGCGGCGGCCGGGAGCAGCAGCCGGTGATCGGGTCCGATCACCAACCGGACGACGTGCGGCACGACAAGGCCGACGAAGCCGATCGCGCCCGCCACCGCCACCGCGCTCCCCGTGATCACCGCCGCCAGGGTCAGCAGGAGGCGGCGGGTCCGCAGGACGTCCACCCCGGCGGACTGGGCGGCGCTCTCGCCGAGGAGCAGCATGTTGAGGTCGCGGGAGAGCAGCAGCACACCGACCACGCCGACGCAGACCGGTGGGAGCGCCATCGCCACGTGCTCCCAGGTGCGTGCCACCAGGTCACCGTTGAGCCAGAAGACGATGCCCCGCACGTTCCGGTCATCCGGCACGTTCGCCAGCACCGCGCTGATGACCGCACCCAGCAGCGCGTTGAGCGCGATCCCGATGAGCAGGAGGGTCGAGGCCGACCGGTCCCGCCGCGCGACGGCGACCAGGTGCACGATGACCAGCGCCGCCAGCGCGCCCAGGAAGGCCGCGGCCGGCAACACCCAGCGGCCCAGCGCCGTCGCCCCTGTGGCCAGGACGAGCACGGAGGCCGCCGCAGCGCCGCTGGAGACCCCGGTGACGCCCGGGTCGGCGAGCGGGTTGCGGAACAGCGCCTGCATGACGGTTCCGGCCACGGCCAGGGCCGCCCCGACCACCAGGGCCACCAACACCCGGGGCAGGCGGATGGTCTCCACGACCAACTCGTACTGGCCGCCGCCCGAGGCCACGAGGCCCAGCCGGTGCAGCAGCACCCGCACGGTGTCCAGCGGGGGGACCGGGATCGGGCCGAGCGACACGGCCGCGACCACCACGACCACGAGCAGGACCGCCAGTCCGGTCAGGACGAGGGCGGCGCGCGGGGAACCGCGCCGCGCGCGCCGAACCGGGGGCGCGGCAGCGGACGTCTTCACAGGGCTCACCTAGCGGGCCGAACCGGCCCAGAAGAAATGAAAATCGTTGTCGACCCTGATCGTATGTGGTCGACGGCGCGCACTGTCAACGGAACGTGAGCCGCGCCGCAGGTCACGCGCGGTCCGATCGCCCCCTTCGGCGGTACCGGCACCCCGTTCGGCGGCTGGGCGTCGCGCTCCGCGACCGAACGACTCCTCCGGCGGGAGATGCCACGGAGCCGGCAGCCCTCCGAACGGGTATTCCGCCTGTGGTCGCGGCGATGCGCGCCGGCCGACCGGACCCGGCGTTCCGCACCGACCGTCCACCCCGGCGGGCCGTCGTCGAGCGACGAGCCCAGCGCGCGGCGGCGGG
>NZ_AGVX02000624.1 GCF_000239155.1 Actinoalloteichus spitiensis RMV-1378 | reverse complement strand
GCCCGCCGCTCCGGGAGCCGGCCACCCGAGGTGGACCGGCGGTCGGAGGTGCCCGCGCGTGAGGGCTCCGTCCTGCAATCCTCGGCAGTTCGTGAGCGAGCGACCGGTGGCCCAGCGGGCATTCCGACTCGTGGCGGGCTCGTCTCGCACGGTCCCGGGCACACACGGCTGCGGGTCAGCGCCGGATTCGCACCGGCTTCCCCCGCTGAGGCCACCTGTTCAGTTGTGCTGGCGCGGTCGGCACGTCACGCACCGCCGTCGAGGTCGATCCGTGCCACGCTAACCAGCCGAAGACCACCTGATCGAGGGGTGCTCGCTAGCTGTTACCCGAGCGTGACTGAAGGTCAGCGGCCCGGCTGGTCGAGGACGAGCCCGACATCAGCCGGGGACCAGGGCCTGCCGCTGCCGGCCAAGCCCGTCGATCTCCAACTCCATCACGTCACCCGCCCGCAGGTAGGGGAACCGCCCCGACAGGGCCACCCCCTGCGGGGTGCCGGTGTTGATGACGTCGCCTGGTTCCAGCACGAGGTACTGGCTCAGGTGCCACACCAGGTACGCGGGGGAGAAGATCATGTCCGAGGTGGACGAATCCTGCCTCGGTTCCCCGTTCACCCAGGAGCGCAAGCCCAGCGAGGAGGGGTCCGGCACCTCGTCCGCCGGGACCAGCCAGGGCCCCAACGGGTTGAACGTGCGGCAGCACTTCCCCTTGGACCACTGCCCTCCGGAGTCCTCGATCTGGAAGGTCCGCTCGGACACGTCGTTGGAGACGGCGTAGCCGGCGATGTGGGCGGCGGAGTCCTCGGGGGAGTCCAGGTAGGCGGCCTGCCGGCCGATGACCACCGCCAGCTCCACCTCCCAGTCCGTGCGCTCCGAACCACGCGGTACCTCGACGTCGTCGAAGGCGCCCACCACCGTGTTCGGCGTCTTCAGGAAGATGATCGGCTGGTCGGGCGGTGCGGCCCCGGACTCGGCGGCGTGCGCCGCGTAGTTCTGCCCGATGCAGACCACCGACTGCGGGCGCGCGACGGGCGCCCCGACCCGCAGGCCGCCGGTGTCCAGCACGGGCAGTTCGCCGGCCGCCAAGGCCGACCTGACCCTGGCCACCCCGTCGGAGGAGAGGAAGGTGCCGTCGATGTCGGCGGTCACCGGGGACAGGTCATAGGTGGTGCCGTCGTCGGCGCGGACGGCGGGACGTTCGGCGCCCACCGGTCCGAGGCGGAGCAGTTTCATCCGGAGGTCTCCCAGGTTGGTGGAGGGCGCGGCCGCTCACCACGAGCACCCCGCGGGACCACAGCCGCCTCCGCCGAGTGTATTGCCGCCGGTGGCGCTGATCCGGGCCGCAACTGGCCACGGGCCAGCCGGGGGCGGCTCCGGCGGGGCCCGGGTACGGCCGCGCCCCGGGTGTCCGCGCTGCCCGGCGTCCTCCCCGGCACCGGGACCGCCCGTCCACCCGGTAGGGTCCCGGGCCGTCGTTCCCGGCCGGAGGACACCCGGCCGACCGAGGTCGTCCGCGCCGGCCCGGAGCGAGCCAGGAGCGGGACCTGCCCGTCCTCGTCCACGGCGACCCCGCCCCCTCGGGGGCGCCCTCAGGTGCTGTGGGCGTGCCGCCGCGTGCCGCGCGACCAGGGCGGACAACGAGACGTCCCGTGGCAGCCAACCGCCGCCCCGCACGGCGCAGGCGGGCCTGTCCCGCCCAGCGACGCCGCGACCCGCCCGCGCCTGGCCTGCCCCCCCGCACCGCCACCCGGGGTTGGGAGGCGGCGCGAGCAGGCTGACGCGGCCAGCCCTGTCGCGTAGCGTCATCGCGCCGATACCAGCAGTCGAAGGGCGAGCATGCGCTTACCGAGTTCCCGACAGCCGCACCGGCCCGGCCCCAGCACTCCGCGCGACGTCCTCCGGACGACGGCACCGGCGGCTCCGTGACCGTGGCCGTCCTCGTCCAGGCGGTTGGCCTGTTCGTCGTCACGAACATCGACGACGTCGTCGTTCTCGCGTTGTTCTTCGCCCAGGGCGCTGGACGCCCCGGCACCACCCGCACCATCGTCCTCGGCCAGTACCTCGGTTTCTGCGGGATCCTGCTCGTCTCGGTCGCCGCCGCGCTCGGCGCCGCCTTCCTGCCCGCCGGTGCGGTGCCCTACCTCGGCCTGCTCCCGCTCCTCCTCGGCGTCCGGGCGGCGGTGGAGGCGTGGCGGCACCGGGACGACCCGGACGAGGAGAAGGCCGCCGCCCGGACCGGACCCACCGTCCTGGCGGTGACGGCCGTGACCTTCGCCAACGGCGGGGACAACATCGGCGTCTACGTGCCCGTCTTCGCCACCGCGGGGGCCGGCGGGATGAGCGTCCACATCGTCACCTTCCTCGTCCTGCTGGCCCTGTTGGTCCTGGCCGGTCGCTACCTGGCCAGCCGTCCCGCCATCGCCAGCGCCCTGGCCCGCTGGGGGCACATCCTGCTGCCGGTCGTCCTGATCGCCATCGGGCTTCTCATCCTCGTCGAGGGCGGGGCCTTCGGCCTGTAGGGCACCCTCGGACGGCGGGCCGGGTCGCGGCCCCCACCGTCCGACCCGCCGATCAGCGGGCGGCGGCGAGCGTGCGGATCAGCGCCGCCGCCCGTCCGAGCTGGGCGATCTCCGCGTCGGTCTGGTTCGGATCGGCGCGGCGGGCCGCCACGGCCTCCTCCAGTACCGCCAGGACGTCGCGGCGGGAGTGGGCGAGGAACGCTGGGAGGAACGCGCGTGCGATCCCGGCCAGCGGTCCGTCGTCGTCCACCGCGACCTGCGCCAGGACCACGGCGGAGAGGGCGGTGTCCAGGTCGGGCGGACCCTCCGTCGTGTTGCGCCAGTCGATGACCACCGGTCCCCGCTTCGCGAGCACGACGTTGCCCGGGTGCAGGTCACCATGCCGAATCCGCCAGTCGGGTTCGGTCGCGACCCGGGGAGGCAGCGTGTGCAGGTGGGCCTGGAGGTCCGCGAGTTGGCGGCCCGCGTCGGCCGGGCTCACCAGACCGTCGACCACGGCCTGGAGCAGAGTCGGGCCGTCCAGTCGTTCCAGCACGAGGTCGGCGTGGTCCACCCCGTGGACCCGGGGCACCGGGTACCCGAACGCCTCGAGGTGCACCATGACCGCTGCCTCGGCCGTCGCGTCCGTACCCGCCCGGTAACGGCGCAGGACACGGTCGGCATCGAGGGCGAAGACGTCCGCGTCACGGCCGGCCGCGAGCAACACCGCGTCCGTCACCTGCCTGACCCTAGCCCGTGACGACACCGAACGGGCCGCTGAGCGGCCAGCACAGCTTGTCCAAGCCGGACCGCCGGGCGGAGGAGGCGGACGAGGCGCCCGGTGTCGCCACTGCCGGAACACCGGGTGCGCGGGGATGGCACTGCCCGGGTTGCCCGTTCACCGGGGGCGCGGCGGCCGGCCGTCACGGGCTAGGGCGTCGCGGCGGATCCCCGGACCCGTGGTCGTCGCCCTGAGCCGTTCCGCGACGTCCGGAAGCGGGCCGGCGGCTACCGCGACCCGAGGCGGGCACGGGAGGACGGGCCGTGGTCGCGCTCCCCAGGCACCAGCGTCGGGCTCCTGTACCCACGGGCGGGTGGTGTGAAACCACTCGAAGGTGGGGAAAGCGGGGCGTGGTGATGGTGTCGCGCTGCCGTTCCACGACCGCGCTGCCATGATCACGCGCGGCGGACGGAGTTCCGAACACTCCCCGCGCGAGAGGATCGACGATGTCCGTCGGCGCACGGTGACCGGCAGCGAACACCCCATCCTCCGTCGCGTGGACGGTGCCGCTCCGGGCGGGGCCCGGAGCGGACACCGGTGCGGTCCGCCGAACGCGGGCGAACCACACCGACGAGGCGTGTCGGGTGTCCGCGTCAACCAGCGGTCGAGAGGATCCCGTTCGCCGGTCCGCCACCATGCCACCTCCTGAGGGGAGCCATGAACCAGTTCCGTGAGCCGGCCACCACCTCCTGCCCCGAGGCGGGACGCCGCGACTCGCTCTCGCTGCACCCCACCACCGTCGCCGCCATCGCGCGGGTCGCGGAGAGCGACAACGTCCCCTACGGCGAGGCACTCCGACGCCTCGTGGCGGACGGACGCGCGATGCACCGGGCACGCGCCAGCGGCGGGCAGGTCCTGGTGCGCTACCTCGACGGAAGCGAGGAACGGCTCCGGGCGGGCGGTGTGCTCGAACCCGCGTGACCGGCGGCGGGGGTGCGCGCGGCGGCCACCCGGATCCCTCCCCACCGGGGGCGGCCGCGGGGACACCCGTCGCCATCCGGTCGACTCGACACACCCCGCAAACGACACCGGCCGCCGGGGCCCCGCCACCGCCACCGCCGGTCCGCCGCCCGCCACCTCGGGCGCGGA
>NZ_AGVX02000625.1 GCF_000239155.1 Actinoalloteichus spitiensis RMV-1378 | reverse complement strand
CGGCGGGCGAAGGCCGCCCGGGAGAGGCCGCAGGCGCGGGCCAGGGTCGCCACCGTCCACGGCGTGGCCGGGTCCTCGTGGAGCAGTCGCAACGCCTGTCCGACCACGGGGTCGGCGGCGGCCCGGTACCAGAGCGGGGACTGGTCGGTGTGGGAGTCGAACCAGGTGCGGAGCGTCGAGACGAGCAGCAGGTCCAGCAGCCGGTCGAGCACCACCTGCTGTCCGGGGAGGGTCGCGGCCACCTCCGCCGTCACGAGGTCGAGCACCGGGCAGTGCCGGTCCACCTCGCGGGTCACGAGAACGGGAGGCAGCGCGCGCAGCAGGCGGTCACTGATCCCGGCCCGCCCGTCGTAGACGCCGGTGAGCAGCTGGGTGCCCCCGTCCGGGTCCACCGAACAGGTCCGGGTCCCGGCGGGTTCCCCGGGGTGGAACGGGGTGCCGTCCGCCCACCGGCACTCGACGTCGCCGACCACCACCAGTCGCGGCGGGGTGGCCGGGGTGTCGGACACGGCGTAGGAGGTGGGGCCGGTGAGCACGGCGACGTCACCCGGCTCCAGCGGTACCGCGCTCCCCCCGGCCGGTGTGGTGATCCACCCCTGCCCGCCCAGCAGGGTCACCAGGGACAGCGGTGCCGCGGTGTCGAAGCGCACCCCCCACGGCGGGTTGAGCACCGCCCGGGCCAGCAGGGCGCCGTGGGCCCGCACCGAGGACAGCAGTTCCGCGAGGATGTCCACCCGCACCACGGTAGACGATCAGACATCGGATCGGGCACCGTGACCAATTACCGTCCGGCTGGCGGGGCGTTGGCTGGGGGTATGAGCCACGATTCGACCCTCGTCACCGGTGCCACCGGCACGACCGGCCACCGGGTGGCGCCTCTGCTGGCGGAGACGGCGTGCCCGGGCGGCGGGCCGCGTGTTCCGGTCCAATGCGCTTCGACTGGTGGGCCAGCACACCGGGACGCCGGAGCCGACCAGGATCTCCGCCGCTACCTCGTCCCGTGGGACGGCACCACGCTGACGCGCGCGTGCGTGCATGGAGCCAACGGGTCGCCGAACCCGCTGGTCGTCGCGTCGTCCTGCTGTCCGGCAGGGGCGTGGACGTCCTGGCGTAGCTCACGCGTGGGAGCGCGATGCCGACACTGACGTCCACCGGGAGCGGATGGCCCGGGGGCAGCGGTCTGGAGTGGACGTTCCTCCGACCTCAGCTGGTTCGCACGGGACTTCAGCGAGGGGTTCCTCCGGAAGGGCCGTGCTCGCCGGGGACGGCGCGGCGACCTCCGTCGACGACCGAGGACATCGCCTCGGTCGCCGTGACGGCACTCGAGGACCGTCACCCGGGTCGGACCTCCGCGCCGCCGGGCCCACCGCGTTCACCGTGGGCGAGCCGTCGACCCTGTCACGACGGAGACCGTCCGCGCGTGCGGTACGTGCCGCTGCGCGTCGGTCGTCGGTGACGACCCGCCTCGGGCCGGGGCGCGGGCAGGGTTCGGGCGCCGTCCAGCGCCCGGTGGGTCCGGAGGAGGACCCGCCGTACCCGTCCACCCCGGGAAAGCCACCTGCCCGCAAGTGACGCAGGGCCGTGTCCGCGTGCCGACCCGGCCCTGCTTCTCCTGGCCAGCAGGGATGTTCGACGAGCGACGGAGAGGAACGCGGGTCCGCTACGATGAGCGCGATCCCATCCCGCGCCAGCACGATCCGGCATCGGAGTTCATCAATCGACCGCCACAACCCCATTGGTGACCACCCATGTTCCAGGAACGCAGCGAGAATTCCTCACCAGTGGGCGATGAGCGGTTACCCGCGTTGGAGGTCCGGGGCCTGCGGAAGGCGTTCGGTGATGTCGCCGCTGTCTCACGGGTGGACCTGACGGTTCCGAGTGGATCGTTCTTCGGACTGGTCGGGCCGAACGGGGCGGGCAAGACCACCTCCCTGTCCATGGCGGTGGGTCTCCTGCGTCCCGACGGCGGGACGGCACGGGTGTTCGGTGTCGACGTCTGGGGCGACCCCGTGCGCGCCAAGGCGATGCTCGGTGTGTTGCCGGACGGCCTGGCCATGCCCGAGCGGCTGACCGGCCGGGAGATGCTCACCTACCTGGGACTGCTGCACGGCCTCGATGCCGGCGCGGTCGCCGAGCGCGCCGACGAGCTGCTGGCGGTGCTGGAGCTGGACGGCGCCGAGCGGACGCTGGTCGGCAACTACTCCGCCGGTATGCGCAAGAAGATCGGCCTGGCCACCGCGCTGCTGCACGGTCCCCGCCTGCTGGTCCTGGACGAGCCGTTCGAGGCGGTGGACCCGGTGTCCTCGATGACGATCAAGTCGATCCTCGAGCAGTTCGTCCGCCGGGGCGGCTCCGTCGTGGTCTCCAGCCACTCCATGCTGCTGGTGGAGGCGCTCTGCGACCAGGTCGCGGTGATCGCCTCCGGTAGGACGGTCGCGGAGGGCACCCTCGACGAGGTGCGTGACGGCGACAGCCTGGCGGACACCTTCGTTCGCCTCGTCGGCGCGTCGACCCCGGGTGACAAAGGGCTCTCGTGGTTGGCGTTCTGATCCGGATGAAGCTCGCGATGCTCCGGAACTCGATGACCGGAGGACACGCCGCGGAGATGGTGCTGGGGGGCGTGCTCGGCCTGCTCACCGCAGTGGGCACGATCCTGGTGGCGCTGAACGACGCGGCCATCTCGGCCGACGTGCTCGCCGTCGTGTTCGCCGGGTGGACGCTGGGTTGGGTTCTCGGCCCCCTGTTCGCCGGCGGCGAGAAGAACGACCTGCGCCCCGAACACCTCACCCGCGTACCGATGTCGTCCCGGACGATGGCCAACGGCCTGTTCGGCATGTCGTTGTTCGGCATCGGGCCCGCGGTCACGCTGCTCGCGTTCCTCGCCCTCGTCGTGTTCGCCGTCCGGCTCGGGATCGGGCCGACGCTGGTCGCGCTGGTGGCCGTGCCCGCGACGCTCGCGACGCTGGTGCTCCTCTCCCGGATCACGGTCGCACTGGTCGGCGAGACGATGCGCTCCCGGGTCGGCGCCGCGTTGGTCGCCGTGCCGTGGGCGGTGATCGTGGCGTGCGCCTCGAACATCGGCATCCTGCTGGTCGTGCTCGGCCAGTCCGAGATGCTGCGTGGCGACTGGCCGGCCTGGTTGCCGATCACCCTGCGGGTGCTGCCCTCCGGGTGGGGTGTCGCGGCCGTCGAAGCGGCGAGCCGGTCCGACTGGCTGGTGGCTGGTGGTGCGCTCGTCGCGCTCGTCGCGCTCGTCCTCGGCCTGCTGGCGTCGTGGTCGAGGCTGTTGCACCGCCGGGTCACCGGTGCGCTGGGCGCGCCGGCCGTCCGCCCGAAGGTGTCCTCCCGGGTCCTGGTCGGACGGTTGCCCTCGACCAGGCTCGGCGCCGTGCTGGGCAAGGAGCTGCGGACGTGGCCCCGGGACATGCTGCGGACGTACTTCTGGTTCTTCGCCCTGTGGTTCGCCGTCGCGTACTCCGCGCTGCCGCTGCTCGCGGGCGTCACGGCCTACCTGCCCTGGACCGGTGTCGCACTGGTGATCATCGCTGCGGCGTGCTCGGCCAACCTCTACAGCGCCGACGGCAGCGCGCTGTGGCTGACGCTGATGAACCCGGGTGTCGAGCGGGTGGACGTGCGGGGTCGCCAGCTGGCGTGGTTGCTGGTCACCGCGCCGGTGGCCGTGGCGCTCACCGTGATCGGGATGCTGGTCGACGGGCAGGACTGGTTGTGGCCGTGGGCGCTCGGTGTCCTTGCCAGCTCGATCGGGACCGGTGCCGGACTGCTGGCTCTGCTGTCGGTCATGGTTCCTATCCGGATGCCCGACGCCCACCGCCGCAGCGCGAACCCCGCCACCGACAGCGGCAACCTCACCGGGCTGGTCTGGATGATGATCGGTGCCTCGGTCGCGGCCGCCCTGCCCGTCGTCGGCGTCCTGGTCCTGGGCACGGTGCGCGACGACCCGCTGCTGCGGTGGTCCGGTGTCCCCCTGGGCCTGCTCGTCGGCGGGTTGGCCCTGTGGCTGTTCGGGCGGCTGGCCTACCGCAGGATCGAGACGAACGGGCCCGAACTGCTGGAGAAGCTGCGTGGCGGGAACCCGAACCTCCGGGCGAAGCCGGGGGCGCCGGCGGTCGTCCTGGTCGAGCCGCCAGGCGCGAACGGGATGCGCGTCAGGATCGGCCTGTGCCTCGGCGCCGGGTGGATCCCGATGGTCTCCGGCGTCATCTCGTTGGTCCTGGTCTTCGGGGGCGGCGCGTCGCGGACGCTGTGGACGTTCGCCACGCGCCTTCCGGAGCCGCTGCCCGTTCCGGTCGCCCTCCTGCTGATCGGGTTGAGCGTGCTCATCTACGCGACCGGTGTTCGCACCCTGCTGGCACTGCGCAGGCTGCGGCGGGAACCGGTAGTGGCGACACCGGCCGCGGCCGTGGCCGCCTGATCACGAACCTGGTCCCACTCCCGCCTCTCCCCGGTGTTCTCCCGGTCCTCGACGTGGTCGA
>NZ_AGVX02000626.1 GCF_000239155.1 Actinoalloteichus spitiensis RMV-1378 | reverse complement strand
CCACCCCCGCCCGCCCGGCCCTCCTGGCGCGGGCGGGGTGGGGCACGGTGACCGGACCGGCGGCGCCGGTCACCTCCCCGCGTCCCGCTCGCCGCCACCGGCGCCGCGTGCCACGCGAGGCGTTCAGCCGGTGGCGCACCACGCCGGGCCGCCTGTCGCTCATCGCGGTGGGCCTCGTCGTCGCCAGTGCCCTCGCCGGCCTCATCGGGGCGATCGGCGCGCACCGCAAGGCGGCCGCCCTCGACGACCTGGTCACCAGGAGCGAGCCCCTCAGCGTCGCCGCCCAGGACCTCTACGCCGCGCTCTCCGACGCGGACGCGACCGCTGCGACCTCGTTCCTCACCGGCGGCACCGAGCCGGTGGAGGTGCGGGACCGGTACTCGTTGAACATCGCGCGGGCGTCGGCGGCCCTGACCAGGGCGGCGCACGGGTTGAACGCGGCCGGAGCGGACGCGGGTGGGGGAGACACGGCCCGGCTGAACCGCCTCGCCACCCAGTTACCGGTCTACGCCGGCCTGGTCGAGACGGCGCGAGCCAACCACCGCCAGGGGAACCCGGTCGGCGCCGCCTACCTCCGGTTGGCCTCGGGACGCCTGATGCAACAGGACATGCTGCGCTTCGCCGGGGAGTTGTACGAGAGCCAGTCGGAAGCGGTCGACGTCGACCGTGGACGCGCCGCCGCGCCACCGACGGCGGAACTTGCCTCCGGCATGGTCCTGCTGGCCGGCCTCGTCGCGGCCCAGCTGTACCTCCACCGCCGGACGCGTCGGGTGTTCAACATCGGGCTGCTCGGCGCATCCCTGGCCGCCGTCGCCTGGCTGGCGTGGTTGATGGTGTCGTTCCTCATCGTGAACGGGCACCTGGAGGACAGCAGGAGGTACGGATCCGCCCAGGTCAAGGTCCTGGCCGACGCCCGGATCGCCGCCCTGGAGGCGCGGACCGGGGAAACGCTCGTCCTCGTCGCCCAGGGCACGGGACAGGAGTACGAGGAGGACTTCGCCGACGCGTTCAAGAAACTGGTGGGTGCGGACGGGACCAGCGGGTTGTTGGGGAAGGCCCGGGAGATGGCGACGGACCCCCAGGTGCACCACCACGTCGACGAGGCGATACGGGCGGCACGCTCCTGGGGGGAGGGCTACGAGGTAGCCCGGGACCACGACCGACGCGGCGAGTACGACGAGGCCGTCGCGGTGACGGTGGGATCCGACATGACCTCGGGGGACGAACCGGGAGGAACCGGGGCGGACTTCGGCAGCGTGGAACGCAACCTGCACCACGCCGTCGAGGTGACCCGCGACGAGTTCGCCCACCGCGCCGCCCAGGCGCAGGCCCTGCTCCCCGGCCAGGTCCCCGCCGCGCTCGTGCTCGCGGCGCTCGTCGCCACGGGCGCCGCCGTCGGGATCGGACAGCGGGTGAGGGAGTACCGATGACCAGAAGACGGGTTCTGACGATCGCGGTCGTGGCCGGCCTGCTCACCTCCTGCACGGCCAGCTCGTCAGCGCCGTTCTCCTCAACCCCCTCCGTGGAGGTGCCGGAGCCCGTGGGGGCGCGCCTGGTGACGAGCGCGTCGGCTTCAGCCGAAGAGGACTGCGATCCCACCCGCAGCTTCCGGCCTCCGCCGGTGCTACCTGAACCGGGCCAGATGCCGGTCGGGTCCACCATGGAGCGCATCGTCGAGGACGGGTTCCTGCGCGCCGGCGTAGACCAGACGACCAACCTGATGGGCTACCGCGATCCGGCGACCAACCGCATCGACGGCTTCGACATCGAGATGGTGCGGGAGGTCGCCAGAGCGCTGTTCGGGACGGAGGACGTGGACAACCACATCAAGTGGGTGGCGATCACGTCCGGCCAGCGAACCGACGTGCTCGGCAACCCGGAGGAGGGCACCGAGGAGGCCAAGCAGCCCCAGCAGCCCCAGGTCGACATCGTCGTGCGCACCATGACCGCGACCTGCGAACGGTGGGAGACCGTGCTGTTCTCCACCACCTACCTCGAGGCCCGGCAGCGGATCCTGGTGCCGCAGGACAACGAGGACATCACCGGCAAGGACGACCTGGCGGGTCGCCGCGTCTGCTCGGCCACCGCCTCCACCTCGCTGAGCCGGTTGGTCGAACTGGAGAACGGCCCCCGGGTCACCGCCGTGCCGCACTGGTCCGACTGCCTGGTGATGCTCCAACAACAGCAGGTGGACGCCGTGTCCACCGACGACACCATCCTGGCCGGAATGGTGGCCCAGGACCCGAACCTGAAGGTCGTGGGCGAGCCCTTCTCGTCCGAGCGGTACGCGATGGCGTTCCGCCAGGAGGAGGAGGACTTCGTCCGCTTCGCCAACGGCGTGCTGGAGCGGATGCGGGCCGACGGCACCTGGCAGCGCCTGTACGACGCATGGCTTGCCGGTCCCCTCGGGCGGGCCTCCCCGCCTCCCGAGCCCCGGTACCAGGACTGATCCCTGCCCGTCCCAGGAGGTTGTGCGATGCCTCGTCCGCGTGAGACCGGCCCGGCCCGTGGTCGGTCGTCGTCCCGCGTCCCGGCCGGTGTCGGCCGGCGGAGCGAACGATGACGCCCGAGGCCACCGGCCGATGCCTCCGGCCGGGCTGCGGCGGAACCGTCCGGGAGGGCTACTGCGAGCGTTGCGGGCACGCGACCTCACCACCAGGGGACCGGCACACCTGCCCCACCGGACGGTGGGCGCCCGCCGATGCCGTCCCAGAACGGGAGGACCGCCCCTCCCGGGTGTCCGCCCGGCTGGACGACGCCGAGCCCGCGCCGCCCCGACCACCCCGCAGCGGACGGTCGACCCGCTCGGTGCCCGAGGAAACCCACCCGGCCCCACCCGGCGGAGACGAGGGAAGCCGGGTGCCACCCG
>NZ_AGVX02000627.1 GCF_000239155.1 Actinoalloteichus spitiensis RMV-1378 | reverse complement strand
TCTGCCGCCGGACCCCGGAACGCGGGTGTCGGGCGTGGCGGGTGGTCGATGGAACACCGATGTCGGTCCGGGCTGTCCGGGCGATCCCCGGGAGTGGGTCACGGTCCGTCGTCGACGACCGTACTCCCCGCACACGTTCGGGTGTGGACCGGTCGTCGTCGTGCGGGACGTCGACGGGACGGAGCGCACTGGTGCACGCGCAGGTCGTCGATTCCCCTCCCCCGGCCGGTGACCTCGGTGGCCGGAGGGCGGCCGCCCCACGGCGGGGGCGCCGGCC
>NZ_AGVX02000628.1 GCF_000239155.1 Actinoalloteichus spitiensis RMV-1378 | reverse complement strand
CGGGCTGCTGCTCGTCCTCGGCGGCCTCGTGTGGTGGTTCGGTCGTGCCCGCTCGCGCACCCCGGCCGGATGAGTGCGGGGAGCCGCGAGGCCGGGGAAACCCGGGGTGCCGGCCCCGGGCTCCCCGCGTGCCCGGCCCCGGTCACCAGCTCCGCCGCTCCGGCCGGGGCGGCGGGCGGGCCACGTGCCACCGGAACCCGAGGCCACCGCCGGCGCCGCCCGGTCCGGCCTCCTCCCCGTCCCGGGTGGACACCGCGCACCACCAGCACCGGAACGGGGCCACCCGTGACCGACCGACCAGCCATCACCGCCTTCGCCGGCGCCCCACCGGGGCCAGCCCGGCGCCTCGCCCGTCTCGACGGCGCCCCGCGCCGGGCCGAGGAGGACGACAAGCACCCACCCACGAGTGCCGGCCCCGCCGGCGGAAGACGAGGACATCGCGATGCCCGTTCCCCGACGAGCGGTGTGCGCGGCCGCGGCCGCGGCACTGCTGACGGCGACGTCGGCGTGCGCCGGAGCGAGTGGCGCCGACGACGGTGAGCTCGTCGTCATCAGCACGACGGAGATACTCGCCGACCTGGTGGCCAGCGTGGGCGGGGACAGGGTGAGCAGCAGCTCGCTGGTGCCCCCGGGCGGGGACCCCCACTCCTACGAGCCCACCCCGGCGGACGCGGGACGGGTCACCAGGGCCGACGTGGCGTTCACCAACCACCTCCTCCTGGAGGAACAGGCGCTGATCCGGACCATCGACAACAACCTGCCCGAGGGCTCGTTGAACGTCTCGCTGGCCGAGATCTCCGAGAGCTACGGCGCCCGCGTCATCCCCCTGGTGGAGAACATCGGCCTCGACGTGCTGTGGCTCGGGCTCCGCGTGCGCGGGGACGGCGCGGAGCACGGTGCCACCCGCACCTCCCAGGTCGAGCTGCGGGCCACCGCGGTGGAGGGGCCCGGCGACCTGGCCGTCTACCTGACCCAGACCCTGGGCGCCCCGGAGGTCTACTTCGACTCGGCGACCGGCTTCGACGACACCGACCTCGCCGTCCTGCCGCCCGCCGCGCACACCCACGTCAACTGGGCGTTCACCGAACCCGGGGTGTACCGGCTCACGCTGGAGGCCGCGTTGGACGTCGGGGACGACGCCGACCCGGTGGAACTGGGTGCGGACACGTTCACCTTCGCCGTCGGGGTGGACCCGCACTCGGTGGAGGTGGCGGGAGACGCGGTCATCCTCGACGACGGCCACACCGACCTGACCGTCGACCTCGACACCGGTGAGCTCTACGCCTACACCGACTCCGGGACCACCGGCACCGACCAGCTCGTCGTCCCCGCCGAGGACGCCGTCATCGACGTCCCCAACCGCGCACGGGAGGAGGTGCCCGACGACGACAGGTTCTCCTTCCTGGGAGAACCGGGGACGCTGGTCTTCCAGCTACCGCAGGCCGTGCTCGGCAAGCACGTCCACGGCGAGATCGACCCCCACCTGTGGCAGAACGTGGAGAACGCCGCCGCCTACGTGCAGCACATCCGCGACACGCTGATCGAGGCCGACCCGGACGGCGCCGAGACCTACCGGGAACGCGCCCGCGCCTACCTCGACGAGCTCGGCGAGGTCGACGACTACGTGCGCCGCACGCTGGCGGAGATCCCGGAGGAGAACCGCCAGCTGATCACCACCCACGACGCGTTCGGCTACCTCGCCGACGCCTACGACCTGACCGTCGCCGGGTTCGTGGTCCCGAACCCGGCGCAGGAACCCAGCGTCCGCCAGGTCAACACCCTCACCGACACCATCCGCAACCTCGAGGTGCCCGCCGTGTTCATGGAACCCAACCTGGTGCAACGCGCATCGGTCCTGACCCAGGTAGCCGACGACCAGGACGTCGAGGTGTGCACCCTCTACGGGGACGCCTTCGGCGACGACGTCGACAACTACCTCGACATGATGCGGCACAACGCCGACGAGCTGCGTCGCTGCCTGGGTGGCGCGTGATGGCGGGCTGGACCGGGGTCGGGTTGGCGGGAGTGGCCGGCGTGCTCGCGGTGGCGGCGGCACCGGTGGGCCTCGCTCCCGACGACCCCGCCGCCGACGCCGAGCGGGTGGTCATCGCCGAAGGGCACGTGGACATCGGCCCCCGGTTCGAGGACGGGGCCTGGGTGCTCCGGGTGCGTGACGACACGGTGGACCCGCCGGTCTGGCGGTCGCTGGACGACGTCGTGCTGCACGTCACCGACCTGGCCACCGTGGAGGTTCCCGAGGACGAGGCGTTCTCCTTCCTCGGCGCCCCCGGTGACGAGGTCTGGCTGCTGCCCCAGGCGCAGGAGGAGGGCGTGTTGTGGCCGGGGTGGAACACGCAGGACACCGAGGTGGCCACCCGGGTGGCCCGGGAGGTGACCTGGTCGTTGCACGCGGTGGAGGGGCCGGGGGAACTCGCGTTGTTCCTCAACGGGAGCTTCGGTGAACCCGAACCCGTCTTCGACAGCCGGGAGGAGTTCCCGCAGACCTCCGGTGTCGAGGTCAACACGCACGTGCACGGCAACTGGGCGTTCCTGGAACCCGGCGCGTACCTGCTCGACATCGAGATGAGCGCGCGGCTGGACGACGGGCAGCAGGTCAGCGACCGGGGCACCCTCCGGTTCTTCGCCGGCGGGGGTGATCCCGAGGCGGCCTTCGACACCGAGCTGATCCGCCACGACCCCGAGCCCTCCGGTCCGGCGCCCGACGCGGCGGCCCAGGACCCGGACCCGGGTGAGGACGGGTCGACCGGCGGGCCGGTGGTGCTGGCCATCGCTGTCGGTGTTGCGGGGCTGGTGCTGGTGGCGGTTTGGCTGTGGTGGTACCGCCGCGCGAGGGGACGGGAGGGCTCCGGCCATGGCTGACCCCCTGGTGCGGGTCGACGGGCTCTCCGTCGACCTCGGTGGCCGCACCGCCCTGCGGGACGTGAGCCTGGCCGTGTCGGCCGGTGAGCTGGTGGGTCTGATCGGGCCGAACGGCGCGGGGAAGACCACCCTGCTCCGCGCGGTCCTCGGGCTCCTCCCCCCGCGTGCCGGGACGATCCGCCTGGGTGACCGCACGCCCGACCGGGCCCGGGGCACGGTCGGGTACGTGCCGCAGCGGCACGAGTTCGCCTGGGACTTCCCGATCTCGGTGGAGAGGGCGGTCATGACCGGTCGGGTCCACCGCATCGGCTGGCTCCGGCGGCCCGGTGCCGTGGACCGGGCCGCCGTGGACGAGGCCCTCGACCGGGTCTCGCTCGGCCCGCTCCGGCGCCGCCCGGTGGGGGAGCTGTCCGGGGGCCAACGGCAACGGGTGCTGGTGGCCAGGGCGCTGGCCCTCCGCCCGGAGCTGCTGCTGCTCGACGAGCCCTTCACCGGGCTGGACGTGCCCACCCAGGAGTTGCTCACCGACCTGTTCGAGGCGTTGCGGCAGGAGGGCAGGGCGCTGCTCATGACGACCCACGACCTGCCGGCCGCCGCGTCCCTGTCGAGCCGCCTGTGCCTGCTCAACCGCACGGTGATCGCCGACGGGCCGCCCTCGGCGCTGCGGGACGCCTCGGTGTGGTTGGCCGCCTTCGGGGTGGCCCGTTCGACCTCGCTGCTGCGTTCGCTGGGGGTGGACACGTGAGCGGTGTGCTCGACTTCCTCGTGGAACCGTGGGACCAGGTGTTCATGCGGCGGGCGTTCCTGGTGGCGATCATGTCCGGGGTGGTCTGCGGGGTCATCGGGACCCACGTGGTGCTGCGGGGCATGGCCTTCATCGGTGACGCCGTCTCGCACGCGGTCTTCCCCGGGGTGGCGGTGGCCTTCGTGCTCCAGGCGAACCTCGTGGTCGGGGGCGCGGTCGCCGGCCTGGTCACGGCGTTGTTGGTCGCCGTCTTCTCACAGAACCGGCGGCTGCGGGAGGACACCGTCATCGGGGTCTTCTTCGCGGGTGCCTTCGGGCTCGGCATCGTCATCCTCAGCACGGCACCGGGGTACAGCGGGTCGCTCGAGTCGTTCCTGTTCGGGTCGATCCTGGGCATCAGCGACTCCGACGTCCTCGGGGTGGCGCTGGTCGGCGGGGCCGTGGTCGCCTCGGCGCTAGCGCTGTCCAAGGAGGTCGTGACCGTCAGCCTCGACCGGGAGACGGCCCGCTCGGTGGGGCTGCCGGTGTTCTGGCTGGACATGGCGCTCTACGCGATGGTCACGGTGGCCATCGTCATCTCGCTCCAGGCGGTCGGGAACGTGTTGGTGTTGGCGCTGCTCATCACCCCGGCGGCGTGCGCGCGGCTGCTCACCGACCGGTTGGGGGTGATGATGCTGCTCGCCCCGGCCATCGGGGCGTCGTCGTCGGTGGTGGGGCTGTACCTCTCCTACGCGCTGGACCTGGCGGCGGGCGGGATGATCGTGTTGACCGCGACGGTGACGTTCCTGGTGTGCTGGTTCCTCGCTCCCCGGCACGGCCTGGTGTCCCGTTGGCGGGCCCGGTCCCGCCAATCCGGGGCGGATTCGGCAGGGTCGGACGACGACGGGCGCGCCGGGACCGCGTCGGAGGCGGGGCTGGGCGTCTCCGCCGCCGG
>NZ_AGVX02000629.1 GCF_000239155.1 Actinoalloteichus spitiensis RMV-1378 | reverse complement strand
GCCGGTCCGCGTCTCGCGGGCCGGCCCCTTCGCCGTGTTCCGCGGCCGGTGGGGCGGTTGCCCCGTGGAGCCCGGACACCGGCACCGGTCCTCCTCCGGCCCGCCGGGGGCTGGTGGACCGTCCCGAGGGGGCAGGGCGGTCGGGACCAGGTCCACGACCCGCCGTGCCCCCGCTCGACCAGGCCGGGCGGCGCCGGTTGGTCAGTCGGTGCCCTCTTCGGGCACGAGCAGGCAACAGCCCAGGTAGAGCACGGCGGCGGTGCCGAAGCTCGCCAGGGTGAGCACCAGGAAACCCACCCGGACAAGGGGGCTGTCGACACCGGTCAGGTCGGATATCCCTCCGCAGACCCCACCGAGCATGCGGTCGGCGGTGCTCCTGCGGAACCGGCGTCGGATTCTGGTGGTGAAGCTCCCGTCAGCCATGCCACCACTCTGGCCGGTCCGCCTCGCGGATCCATCGGGGATCGCCCCGATCCCGCCCCTTGACCGACCGCCGGGGACCCGGGGGACCGGGTCCCCACGGGGCGGTACGCCGCAACGGCGACCGTTGGTCCCGGCCGCGAGTGAGCGCGGCGCCACCGGGGGAGCCGGGGCGCGGCCGCCTCCCGGCGGAGGTGGGCGTTCAGAGCAGGCGCCCCGGTCTCGTCGCCTCGATGTGCCGGAGGCCCGTGCGCAGGTGGCTGACCAGTTCGGTCGTCTGCCGGGGGTCGAAACCGACGGTGATCGGGCTGCCCTCGACGCGCAGCGACAACGTCATGGTGTTCCCCTCGGGTTCGACGGCGAGGGTGAGGGGCCCCTCGGTCTCGTGCCGGCAGGCCACTCCGAAGCGCATCCCCGTGCTGAGCGCCTCGATCAGGTGGAAGAGGCCGCGCCATTCCAGGGTGACCGCGAATTTCGCGGTCGAGGCAAGCCTGAGGTGCAGCCGGCTCCTGTCCTCGCTCAACTCGATCTGGTTCGTGCACGCACCGTAGACGGCGTCGTTCCCGGCCACCCGCCGGTAGAAGTAGAAGCTTCGCGTCGCCGGCATCGGGTTCCCCTCACTGATCACCCCTCGTAGCGGGTGACGGGTTGGCACCAGTGGTTGGGCCGTATGGGTGGATCCAGCGTACAAAACACTCGGCCGCTGGGCGATGGTGCTACCCAGAGTATTTGTAAGCGCTCTCCCAGGGGACACTCGTACGGTTGGTGCTGCCGGTCATTGCTGCCAGGGCGTGACCGGCGTGGCCCCACCGGGCTACTGCCGTACTGGTGTCGGCTGGAGGACCGAGATGCGCTACCGGGTGCCGGTGCTGGCACTTGCCCTGTCCCTGCTCGCGGCCGGCTGCACCGGGGGATCACCGGTGGTGGCCCGGCCTCCCGAGCTGGACGCCGCCGGGTCTGGAGCGGCCCAGGCACCCGACGACACGTTCGTGCTGGTCGCCACCGGCGACGTCCTCGTCCACCCCGCCCTGACCGAGCAGGCGGAGCTGGACGCCGTGGAGACGGGCGAGGGGGAGCGGGACTTCCGGCCCCTGTTCGCCGGGGTGGCTCCCCTGGTGGAGGACGCCGACGTGGCGCTGTGCCACCTGGAGGTGCCGATCGCCCCCGTCGAGGGCCCGTTCCTCGGATGGCCCAGGTTCAGCGCGCCACCGGAGGTCGTCACGGGACTGGCCGCCACCGGGTACGACGTCTGCACGACCGCGTCCAACCACACCGTCGACCAGGGCGAGGAGGGGGTCATCCGCACCCTGGAAGCCCTGGAAGACGCGGGGCTCGGCCAGGCGGGAGCCGCCAGGACCGAGGAGGAGGCCCTCACCCCGCTCGTCCGCGAGGTGAACGGCGCGCTCGTCGCGCACATCTCCCACACCTTCAGCTTCAACGGACTGCCGCTCCCCGAGGGCAAGCCCTGGATGTCCAACACCCTCGACCCGGAGGAGATCCTCGCCGGGGCCCGCCGAGCCAGGGAGGCCGGCGCCGAGGTGGTGGTAGCCAGCCTGCACTGGGGGGTGGAGTACGTGCACGAGCCGACCCAGGAGCAGCAGGACCTCGCCGAGCTGTTGCTGGCCGACGACGCGATCGACCTGATCATCGGCCACCACGCCCACTCGGTGCAGCCGTTCGAGCACATCAACGGCAAGTGGGTCACCTACGGGCTCGGCAACCACGTGGCCAGGCACGCCGAGCCGCGCGGCATCACCGAGGAGGGGGTGGCCGCGCGGTTCACCTTCGAGCGGGACGAGACCGGCGACTGGGCGGTCACCGTCGCGGAGTACGTGCCGACCCTGGTCGAACTGGGGCCGCCCATCCGCCTGGTGGATCTCACCACCGCCGACATCGAGGTACCCGGTCGTGCGGAGGCGCTGGCGCGGACCGAGGAGGTCGTCCTCAGCCGGGGAGGAGCCGAGCACGGCCTCACCCGCTACACCGGCTGAGCCCCCGGCCGTCCACTGCCTCCCGCTCCCGGCGCCGGCGGTCTCGGTGGTGGGGGCGGCGCGGACGTCCCGCGTGGCACCCGGCTGCCGGGACGGGTGCGCGGTGGAGGCCGCTCCGAGGGGCAGAGCCGCCATCCGGGGGAGCAGCGTCCCGGCGTTACCCGGGCGCCGGGTCGCCAGAGCAGGACGCCGCGCAACCGCCGGCTGGAGAGCCCACGACCCTTGGCCGACATCGGCCACGCGTGCAACGCCCACACCTCACGGCCTGTGTTGATGAGGACACCAGAAGTCAACGAGGAAGTGAGCTCATGGGCTTACCAAGATCGAGGATCGCCACCCTGGCCGCCCTGTGCCTGCTCGGCGCCGCGCTGGGGCCGGCCACGGCAGCGGCGTCACCGGACGGGGCGGCGGCGGCCGCCGACACGCCTCCGGCCCAGAGCCCGAGGGACGGCGCCCCCGCTCGGGTGACCCTGGTCACGGGCGACCAGGTCTTCGTGCGCTGTGACGACGACGGGCTGCTCGCGGTCACCGGGGTCCGCATGGCCGAGGGCCGGTCGGACGGCGGGGAGACCTGGTCGGCCGCCCGTGTCGAGGCAGACGGCCCCGAATGGCTGGTCAGCCTCCGGAACCCCGGTTCGGGCGTGGTCGCCCTGCGCACCACGGCCAGCGACGGGGGCG
>NZ_AGVX02000630.1 GCF_000239155.1 Actinoalloteichus spitiensis RMV-1378 | reverse complement strand
GATCCGGGACGCCCGGCGGCCGCCGGGCGTCCCGGACACCTTCCGCCTGTGCCCGTCCGGGATCAGCGGTAGTCGTCGGCGGTGCGGTCCCGACGACCGCCGAGGGCGACCTCGCGGATGTAGGTGGCCGCGTCGGGCCGTGAGCCGTCCAGGTCCCGCACGCCGTAGGCGGCGGCGAGCGCACCACTGGAGACGCTGCGCCCGCCCCACCGGGAGACCTCGGGGTCGGCGGCGAGTGCCGCGACGGCCCGACCCAGGTAGCGGGGGGTCTCCGAGATGGCGAAGTGCGGGTCCCGGGCGATTCCCTCCCGCCAGTTCTCCTCGGTCACCCCGAAGTGGTCCAACATGCTCTCCGAGCGGAGGAAACCGGGGCTGACGGTGACCGCCGTCCCCCCGAGCGGTGCCAGCTCGTGGTGGAGGGCGGTGCCGAGCCGGCGCATCGCCGACTTGACCAGGAAGTAGGGCACGGCGGTTCCCACGTACTCGTCGTCGTCGCCGTCGGTGACCTCGACGAGCAGGCCGCCCGGCCTCGCACCGAGCAGCGGCAGCAGCGTGTGCGCGGTGACGAGGTGGGTTTCGACCCCGTTGCGGAGCACGCGCAGGGCGTCCTCCAGGCTGGTCTCCCAGAACGGGGTGCCGTGGACGACGAAGGGGTCGCCGCCCCAGACGTCGTCGACGAGGATGTCCAGCCGACCGTCCTGTTCGGAGTGGATGCGCCGGGCCAGTGCGGTGACCTCGGCGACGGAGTTGTGGTCGCAGACGACCGGGATGCCGGTGCCGCCGGCCGCCGTCACCAGCTCGGCGGTCTCCTCGACGGTCTCCGCGCGGTTCAGGGGACTGCGCGTCCGCCCGCTCGTGCGACCGGTCACGTAGACGGTGGCTCCCGCGGCGCCGAGTTCGACGGCGATGCCCCGACCACATCCCCGGGTTCCTCCGGTGACGACGGCGATCCGCCCCTGCAGTGGTGCGCTCTTCTCCGCCACGTTCTCGTTCCCTTCCGTGGTGCGTTTTCCAGGTGGGTGGTGGGTGCTGGCCGGCCGCTCAGCCGGGAGGGCGGCGCCACCCGTCGAGCACCGCGTCCACGTCGACGAGGAGCCGGTGGACCAGCGACCCCTCGGGGCGCATCGACCAGTGCAACGCGGACCCGGTGACGAGGGCCGCCAGTACGGCGCCCGCCGTTTCCGGGGCAGGAGCGCCGGGGAGGGCCCCGGCGTCGACCGCCGCGCCGACCAGGTGGCGCAGTTCGGTGCTGACCCGGCCGTACACCTCGGCCAGGAGCTCGCGGAGTTCCGGGTCCTGGAGGTCCGTGCCCAGCGCGGCCAGGTTGTGGGCGGCGGTACCGGGGTTGTCGAGCTGCCGGTAGGGCGAGGTCGCGGCCGCCCGGATCGCCTCGACCGGGTCGTGGGTGCCCTCAGCGGCCTCGCGCATGGTGGTCGGCACCTCGTCGGCGCTGGCCCGGCTCATCGCGACGAGCAGGCCGTGTTTCGAACCGAACCGCTGGACGAGGGTGCCGGGCACCACCCCGGCGCGGCGGGCGATCTCGGCGAGGGTGAGCCGTCGCGGACCCAGTTCCGCGAGCGTCTCGCTCGCCGCGCGGATCAGCTGTTCGTCGGTGGTGTTCCTCGGCCTGGCCACCCTGTTATTGAACCACGGTTCATTAATTCTGGTGAACGCGCCTCCTCAGGCTCGGGCGCGGGTCCGGGGGTGTCCCTCAGGGGCGGTGCGGGGCAAGTGGGGGTCGACCTCGGGGTGATCACGGATATCCCGGGCCGCCGTTTTCGACAGGCTGACCCGTGAAGCGGCAGCGGACGAGTCGACGCCCGACAGGGGCGGGCGGGAAGTTGGTGACGATGATCGAGGCACGAGGCCTCACCAGGCGGTACGGAAACAAGGTCGCGGTGGACGACCTGTCGTTCTCGGTGCGGCCGGGGCGTGTCACCGGTTTCCTCGGGCCGAACGGCGCGGGGAAGTCCACGACGATGCGGATGATCCTGGGCCTGGACCGGCCCACCAGCGGGACGGTCCGCATCTGCGGGCAGCCCTACCACGAGTTGGACCAGCCGCTCCGCCGCATCGGCGCGCTGTTGGACGCGAAGTGGGTGCACCCGAACCGGTCGGCGCGGGCGCACCTGCGGTGGATGGCCAGGACG
>NZ_AGVX02000631.1 GCF_000239155.1 Actinoalloteichus spitiensis RMV-1378 | reverse complement strand
GGCGGTGTTCCCACCGCCGCGCCCGGCCGGCCTCCGAGGGGCGGCCGGGGTTGCCGGAGCGGCAAGGGCGGCGTCCGGGTGACCGGGCGCGCGGGTCGCCGGCCCACGCCCCACGTCATCCAACACGGGCAGTCACTAGAACACAGAAGTACTCACTGACCTGGCCCAGCAGTGTGATCGAGGTCGGGTCGGGCGGTTACGTTACGGGGCTTTGACTCCGCGACGTTACGATGCCCGCGCAGATCCACTCGAATGGAGTAGCGCGATGGGCTTGTGCCCAGGTCGTCGATTCTGCCAAGTTGGCAACACTCTCTTCGATCGGCTCCCACGCACTCCCCGATCTCGAGAGGGTGCACCGTGGTCTGCCTCCCCCGTCAGGCCACGGCCCGTCCGGGTTCCCAGGTGCCCCCCGCCAGGGAACCCGCAGTGGCGGGACCTCACGGCGGGGCGGCTTGAGTTCGTGACTCCCCCTCTCTCCCAAGCCGCCCCGCCCTGCCACTCCTCCGCCGCGCACCGGGCCGCTCCGGCCGGTCGTCCCGGCGGCGTCAGCCTCCGTCGCGCACGAGGTGCTCGAAGGCGGCGAGGTTGGCCCGGGACTCACCCCGGGACGTCCGCCAGGCCCACTCCCGGCGGATCGCCTCGGCGAAGCCCAGCTCCAGGAGCTTGTTGAAGTCGCCGTCGGCCGCCTCCACCACCTGACCGAGCACCCGGTCCAGCTCGTCCTCGGTCACGGCGTGCGGGGACAACCTCCCCACCAGGTGGATGTCCCCGTCCTCGTCGACGGTGTAGTGCACCCCGTACAGCCGGGCGTTGCGCCGGAGCAGGAAGTGGTGGACCCCGCCCTGGTTCTCGTCCGGTCGACGGCACACGAACGCCTCGACGAGCAACCCGTGACGCCCGACCACGAGCCAGCAGCTCGTCCGCTGCTTCCGCTCCCCCGGCAGCCGCACGAGGAACCGGCCGGGTGCGGCGTGGTCGAAGTCCAGGTCGCGGTCGCGCAGCGCGCGCTCCACCGTCCGCGCGGTCTCCTCGGGAGGACGTCCGTCCGTCTCCACGCTCACCCCTCGACCTCCCGCCGCCCGTGCCGGTTCCTGTCCCCACCAGCGTCGCCCACGCTACGACCGAAGGCCAGGGCAGCCTCCCGGTAGGCGCGCAGCAACCCGTCGGTGGTGCGGTCCCAGGAGAAGTCGCTGGCGTGGCGCACCGCGTTCTCCGGGCGGACGCCGGCCGCCCGGGAGCGCACCGGCTCCGAGACCGCACCCGGCGATCCCGCCCCGGGCAGCGCCACGGCGCGCAACGCCACCGCCCAGTCCTCCGGCGCGTGACCGGGCACCAGCAGCCCCGTCGACCCGTCCACCACCGCGACGGACAGCCCACCCACGTCCGCGGCCACCACGGGCGTCCCGCAGGCCTGGGCCTCCAGCGCCACCAGGCCGAACGACTCGTTGTGGCTGGGTACGGCGACGACGTCGGAGGCGCGGTAGACGTCGGCGAGCTCGGCGCCGGTCCGGGGCGGCAGGAAGGTCACCAGGTCGGTGATCCCCAGCTCCCCCGCCAGTTTCTGGAGGGCCTCGGGCTCCTGGAGGCCGGACCCGGAGGGCCCGCCGACCACGAGCACGGCCAGCCTGCCGCGCAGGTGCGGCTCCTCGGCGAGCAGCCGCGCCGCCGCCCGCAGGAGGACGTCCGGTGCCTTCAGCGGCTGGATCCGCCCCACGAAGGTCAGCACGACCGCGTCCGGCGGGAGCGCCACCCCGGCCGCCCTGAGGGTGCGTCGCGCCTCCGACCGCTCCCCCGGGGTGAAGCAGTCGAGGTCGACCCCGGGCTCGACGGTGACGACGGCGGCGGGGTCGGCGCCGTAGAGCCGCACCAGCTGCTCGGCCTCCACCCGCGTGTTGGCCACCAGGCGGTCCGCCTCGTCGACGACCTGCTGCTCCCCGATCACCCGCACCCGGGGCTCGGCCGGTTCACCAGCGGCGAGCGCGGCGTTCTTCACCTTCGCCAGGGTGTGCGCCGTGTGGACCAGCGGCGCTCCCATGCGTTCCCTGGCGAGCCACCCCACCTGGCCGGAAAGCCAGTAGTGGGAGTGCACCAGGTCGTAGTAGCCGGGCTCGTGCCTGGCCTCGACCCGCAGCACTCCGGCGGCGAACGCGCACAACTGGGCGGGGAGGTCGTTCTTGTCCAGGCCCTCGAAGGGCCCGGCGATGATGTTGCGGACCAGCAGCCCCGGCTCCACCCGCACCAGCGGCGGGTGGTCGGAGGACGTGGCCCGGGTGAAGACCTCCACCTCCACGCCGCGCCGGGCCAGCCGACGGGCCGTCTGGAGCACGTAGACGTTCATCCCGCCCGCGTCACCTGTCCCCGGCTGCTCCAACGGCGAGGTGTGCAGCGACAACAGCGCCACCCTGCGGGGGGAACCACTGATGGCGGAAGGATCCGACGGTTCCGGCGAACCAGCCACCCCTGGTAACAAGCCGCTCACGAGGAGCCCCTCCCCGACCGGAGGAACCGCTGGTACCAGCGAGTCGAACTCGGCGCGGTTGTCGCGCACACGAACCCACGCTTAGCCACGTGTAGTCAACCTTTCCGGGCCTGCCCGCGCCCCGCTACTCGCTGCCTGTCATGGAACTGCAACACAAACGAGGCGGTGGAGCTTCCAGCCCCCCGCAGGGCCGTGATCAGTCGCTCACCTGGGTGAGGACGACCGGTGTCTACCCTGGCCACGCCGCCAGGGCAACGTCAGCGCACGTCTGCCCGGTCGGCGCGCGCTGACGGCGAGAGAGCACCGAGGGGGGTCGCGCCGTGGTCCGGCTCCTGCTGATCGCCCTGTGCTGCCTGGGCCTTCTCGTGTCGGCGGAACCCGTGGTGCCCCCGACTCCGCTGTCCCCGGGCGGCGCCGAGCCGGTGCCCGCCTCCGGGGTGACGACCTGGGCGGCGCCGCAGATGCCGGCCCAACCGAACCAACGGGAGGAGCTGGGCTTCGCCAACGTGACGCTGCGCACGATGGTCCGGATCAGCGCCGGCGGTTCCGGGGTCCGGGTCCGGCTGGACAACACCTACGGCGACCGGCCGCTGCGGATCGGGGCCGCCTCGGTCGCCCGGGCCGACGGGTTCGACGGGTCCTCGCTCCCCGGGACCGTCCGGCCGCTGCTGCTCGAGGGACGGTCGGACTTCACCGTCCCCCCCGGCCACCACCGCTACACCGATCCCGCCGGCCTGGTCGTGCCCGACGGTTCCCGGCTCCACATCAGCCTCTTCCTGCCCGGACCGACCGGGCCGCTGGGCAACCACCCGATGAGCGGGGAGCCCACCCTGCTCGCCCGGGGCGACCACACCGGGAACCCGACCTCGGACAGGTTCCGCCCCGTGGAACACCGGCCGGTGGTGGACGCGGTCCTGGTGCTGGGTTCCGAGGCCAGCGGCACGGTGGTGGCCGTCGGCGGCTCACTGACCGACGGCCTCGGCGTCGACTTCCCCGAGTCCGGTCGCTGGCCCGACGTCCTCGCCGACCGCCTGCTCGCCCTGCCACCCGGGCAACGGCTGGCCGTCGCCAACTCGGGCCTGTCGGGCAACCGCATCCTCCTCGGATCGGTCGGGGGCGGCCCGCCCCTCCTCGACCGCTACGACACCGACGTGTTGTCCCTGCCCGGCGCGGCCGCCGTCATCCTCGCCGTGGGCACCAACGACATCCAGCAGACACCCCACGAAACGGACGCGCGGACGCTCTTCGACGCCATCGACGACCTCGCCCGGCAGAGCCGGGACGCGGGAATGCGAGTCGTCGTGTGCACCATCCCCCCCTTCGGGAACTGGGAGACCTGGAAGCCCGAACTCGAGACGACGCGAACCCGCGTCAACGCCCTCATCCGGACCCACGCCGACGAGTACGACGCCGTCTTCGACCTCGACACGCTGCTCCGGGACCCGGACGAGCCGGAGCTCGTCCGACCGGACCTCGACCTCGGCGACGGCCTGCACCTCAACCAGCGCGGGTACACGCTCGTCGGCGAGTCGGTGCCGGTGGAGGCGCTCCTCCCCCGCTGAACGCCACGGCCACGGGGCGGTCGCCCACCGTTCCGGCACCGTGGCGGCCCGTGTTGATCTCGGGGTTGTCTATTCTTCTCGACAGCAACTCGCCGAGCCGGTCGCGTGGCGCCCGAGGCGAATCCGGAGCGGATCTGCGGTCCGGTCCCAGATCCCCGGTGTTCACGTCGTCCGCGAGTCGACGAGCAGTCAGCGGCATGAGGACGGAGATGATGGTGCGCCGACGGTGGTTCGCGGCGGTCACGGGCACATGCCTGTTGGTGGCCGGATGCGCGGTGGTCCCGGAGACGACGCTGGAACGGGCGCTACCCGCCGGTGCCGAAGTCTCGGTCGAACGGGAGATCACGACCTTCACCGCCTCACCCAAGGCAGCCCAGGAACGGGAACGGGAGTTCGAGGGCTTCACCGACAACACGATCCGGACCCGGATGCGGGTCAGTTCCGGTGGTTCGGCGGTCCGCGTGCGGCTCGACAACACCTTCAGCCACGAGGAGCTGCACGTCGGCCGGGTGACCATCGCGCTGGCCACCGACCGCGAGGGCGGCATCAACCCGGCCAGTCTGACCGAACTGCGCGTGGAGCGGGAGACCTCCTTCACGCTCGCTCCCGGGGAGAGCGTGTACACCGACCTGGCGAGGATGGACATCCCCGACGGGGCGGACGTCGCGGTGTCCTTCTACTTGCCGGGGCCCACCGGCCGGGTCACCACCCACTCGTTCGCCGGGGAGCACAGCCGCATCGCGACCGGGGACCACACCGAGAACGTCAACGGCCGACCGTTCCAGGTCGAGGAGAAGACGATGAGCACCCGGCCGCTCGTCGGCGCCATCACGGTGGTGCCCGAGACGGCGGCGGGAACCCTGGTGACCATCGGCGGGTCGATGACCGACGGTGTCGGGGTCGACTTCTCGAAGGGCTCGGACCGCTGGTCCGACGTGCTGTCCCGCCGGATCGTGGACGAGTACGGGCCGCGCCGGCTCTCGGTGGCCAACGCGGGCATGTCCGGTAACCGGATGCTGACCTCGTCCGGCTACGGGGGGCAGCGGGTCCTGGAACGGTACGACCGCGACGTACTCGACCTGCCCGGCGCCGACGCCGTCCTCTTCGCCGCCGGCATCAACGACATGCAGCACCCGCCGCAGACCACCGACCTCGACCTGCTGATGGCGACCTTCGAGGAGTTCGCCGACCGCACGCACGAACGCGGAATGCTCTTCTACATGGCGACGATCACGCCGTTCGAGGGCTGGTTCAGCTGGGAGCCGCACCTGGAGGAGAACCGGCAGGAGATCAACCGCCGCATCCGCGCCTCCGACAAGTTCGACGGCGTCGTCGACTTCGACGCGGCCATCCGCGACCCCGACCACCAGAGCCGGATCCTCCCGGAATGGGATGTCCACGACGGCATCCACCCGAACAGCGCCGGCGCGGTCCAGCTGGCGAACGCCGTCGACCTCGACATGATCCTGGGCGACCTCAACCTGCTCGACTGAGGCACCGGCCCCGGCCTCCCGAGGCCGGGGCTCCCGCTGGCCCACGCTGACACACCACCGGCGAGTCAGGCACGATCGGCGTCATGAGCCAAGACCAGCAGACGCCGCACCACACCCCTCCGCCGGCGGACCTAGCCGCCGGGAAGCCGGTGGCGGTCGTGACGGGAGCCAGCGCCGGCATCGGCGAGGCCACCGCGCGCGGCCTGGCGGAAGCCGGGTTCCACGTCGTCCTGGGTGCCCGTCGCCTCGACCGGTGCGCCGAGCTGGCCGCCGAGATCGGCGGCTCCGCCCACCGCCTCGACGTCACCGACGCCGACTCCGTCGACGCCTTCTGCGCCGAGGTCCCGAGGTGCCGGGTGCTGGTGAACAACGCCGGCGGCGCACGGGGTCTGGAACGCGTCGACGAGGCCGACGAGGACAACTGGCGGTGGATGTGGGAGACCAACGTCCTCGGAACCCTCCGCATGACCAGGGCGCTCATGCCCAAGCTCATCGACTCCGGTGACGGGCACGTGGTGACGGTCACCTCGATCGCGGCGCTGGAGGCCTACGACAACGGCTCTGGTTACACCTCCGCGAAACACGCGCAGGCCGTGCTGCACCGCACGCTGCGCGGGGAACACCTGGGCGACCCCGTCCGGTTCACCGAGATCTGCCCCGGCATGGTGGAGACGGAGTTCTCGTTGGTGCGGTTCGAGGGCGACACCGCGCGGGCGGACGCCGTCTACCAGGGCCTGACACCGCTCACCGCGCGCGACGTGGCGGAGACCATCGTCTTCGCCGCCACCAGGCCCTCGCACGTCAACATCGACCAGATCGTGCTGAAGCCCCGGGACCAGCACTCGGCCACCCGGGCCCGCCGGCGGACCTGACGGCACCCACCGCCCGGGGGCCGGGCCACCACGGCCACCGCCCTGACCGGTTCCCCTCGCGGGTCCGGCGGGGCCGGGCCACGGTCCACCCCACCGCCGGGGGCTCAGAGCGCGCAGTTCACCAACACCGGCTCCGGCTCCAGCACGACGCCGAACGCCGCGCGGACACCGTCGCGGACCTCAGCGGCCAGCGCCAGCAGGTCCTCGGTGCTCCCGGTCCCCCGGTTGGTCAGGGCCAGCGTGTGCTTGCTCGACAACGCCACCCGGCCGCCGGGGCCCGGGTGGCCCCGGCGGAAGCCCGCCCGCTCGATGAGCCACGCGGCGGAGAACTTGGTGCGCCCCGGCCCACCGGGGTACCTCGGCACCGGCGCCTCCACGCCGAGCCGCTCGGCGATCCGGCCGAGGACCTCGGGGACCGCCTCGTCGGCCACCAGGGGGTTGGTGAAGAACGACCCGGCGCTCCAGGTGTCGTGGTCGGCCGGGTCCAGCACCATGCCCTTGCCGGCGCGCAGCGCGAGCACCGCCTCCCGCGCGGCGGCCAGCGGCACCCGATCGCCGAGTTCGACACCGAGCGCCCTGGCCAGCTCCGGATACCGGATGGGCACCGACGAACCGCTGTCAGCGAGGGCGAAGCGCACGCGGAGGACGACCGACGAGGCGCTGCCCTTGAGCCGGCTCGTCCGGTAGGCCAGCCCCAGGTCGGCGGCGGGCACCGTGCGGACGCACCCGTCGCGGCGGTCGTAGACGTCCACGGAGTCGAGCAGTTCCGCGACCTCCACGCCGTAGGCGCCCACGTTCTGCACCGGGACAGCGCCCACCTTCCCCGGAATGCCGGAGAGGCACTCCACGCCGGAGAGCCCGTCGGCGACGGCCGACGCGACCACCGCGTCCCAGTCCTCACCCGCCTCGACGGTGAGCTGGACCGTGCCGTCGGAGACGCGGTCCGCTCGCCGCCCCGTCGTGGCCACCCGCACCACGGTCCCGCGGAACCCCTCGTCGGCGACGACCAGGTTGGACCCGCCACCGAGGACGAGGACGTCATCACCGTCGGCGTCGGCCCGCCGCAGCGCCTCGACGAGGTCCTCCGGCGTGGTCGCCGCTACGAGGCGGGCCGCCGGCCCGCCCAGGCGGAGGGTGGTGTGCTCGGCGAGGGGGACGGCGACGCCGAGGGCCTCGCCGGACGAACGAGTAGTCACGGACGCCAACGGTAATCTGTGCTGCCATGGCACGCCCCATCCAGTTCACCCTCCACGCCGACGCCCTCTCCCCCGCCGAGCTCCACGCGGTGCTGGTCGACGAGACGTACCTGCGGGACAGGTTGGCCGAACTCGGCGGTTCCTCGGCGGAACTGGTCGGGTTGACCAGCGACGACAGCGGTTCCCGCGCGGTCTTCCGGCACGGCATCTCCTCCCGGGGGCTGCCGGCGGCGGTGCGTTCGATCGCCCCGAACGGGATCACCGTCGAACGCACCGAGACCTGGCGGCGCGAGGGCGAGGGCTACGTGGGGACGATGGCGGCCAGGGTCGCCGACACGCCCGCCACCATCGACGCCACCACCTCGATCCGCCCGGTGGACGGGGGCGCGGAGCTGCGGGGTGCGGGCCAGGTCACGGTCCGGCTCCCGCTCGTGGGCGGCATGGTGGAGAAGGCGGTGGCCGAACAGGTCACCGCACTGCTCGACGCGGAGTCCCGCTTCACCCTGGACCGCATCGCCCGCCGGCGACGCGGTTGATCCCGTCACGGCAAGGACGCGGGCAGCGTCTCCAGGAGCGAACACCTCCCCACGGCCCTGGCCCCCTGGGTCCTGGACCCGGGCAGCCGGGTGGGGAGGCGGGAGGACATCGCGATGGCCAAGCGAGCGCCCAGACTGGCGGCAGGCCGCGCCCGCGCGCTGGGCGTGCCGACCAGGGGCACCACCGCGCCCAACCGGTTGCGGCGGGTGGACCGCTGGATGCGCGGCACGCCCTGGGTGTCCCAGGTGTTGCGGTCGGCCGAGGACCCGCTCGTGGTCGACCTCGGCTACGGGAGCTCACCGGTGACGACCGTCGAGCTCGCCGAGCGCCTCACCGGTGTGCGCGGCGACGTGCGCGTGCTGGGCCTGGAGATCGACGGGGAGCGCGTCGGCAACGCCGTCCGACTGGCCGACCCACCCCGGCTCCGCTTCACGCGGGGAGGCTTCGAACTCGCCGGTCAGCGCCCGGTGCTGGTGCGGGCGTTCAACGTGCTCCGCCAGTACACCGAACCCGAGGCGCTGACGGCGTGGTCGACCATCATCTCCGGCCTGGCGCCGGGTGGGCTCCTCGTAGAGGGCACCTGCGACGAGATCGGCCGCCGGTGCTGCTGGGTCACCCTCTCCCGGAACGGCCCGCTGACCTTCACCCTGGCCTGCTCCCCCGCCCACATCGACACCCCGTCCGACCTGGCGGAACGCCTCCCCAAGGCCCTCATCCACCGCAACGTGCCCGGCGAACGCGTCCACGCGCTGCTGTCGGACCTGAACTCCTGCTGGGCCACCGCCGCGCCCTTCAGCCCGTTCGGGCCCCGCTCCCGGTGGGCCGAGGCCGCACGTCTCCTCGCGGCCAGGGGGTGGCCGGTCCGGGACAACCACCGCCGGTGGCGGGCCGGGGAACTCACGGTGGACTGGTCGGCCGTCGCCCCCGGCTGAGCGGAGACGTGCTGGCCGCCGCGCCCCTCCGGGCCGCCAGACCCGGACGCCACCCGGGACCCGCCGCCGTCCGGCCCGGACCGGCGTGGCGCGGGTGATCCGTTCAGGTCGCTGACCCACCGCCTCCTCAGCCCCGGCCCGGTGTCGCGGACGACGGACGCGCACCCCGCCGCCCGGTACCGCCCGGCGGCCCGTCCCCCGTCGGCGTGAACCCACCGTCGCGCCCCGGTCACCAGCAGCGCCCGACACGGCCCCCTCCAGCCCGCCCGCCATCTGACCTGCGAACGAGCCCCCGCTGGTGGTCGTCGTCGGGGCCGGGCAGTGCGGGGGCCGCCCCGGCGGAATGACAGACTCAGCAACCATGTCCACGCCAGACCGCCGCTACGTCATCACCCTCGGCTGCCCGGACCGCACCGGGATCGTCGCCGCGATCTCCGGGTTCCTGTACCGCCTGGGGGGTTCGATCGTCGGCGCTGGCTACCACACCGACCCGGAGACCAACTGGTTCTTCACCCGGCAGGAGGTGCGGGCCGACTCCCTCGACCTCGACGTCGAGGAGCTGCGCGACCGGTTCGCCGAGGTCGCCGCCGAGCTGGGGGACCGCACGGAGTGGCGGGTGAGCGACAGCGGAACGCGCCGCCGTGTGGTGCTGCTGGTCTCCCGGGCCGGGCACTGCCTGTACGACCTCCTGGGCAGGGTGGCCTCCGGGGAGCTCGACGTCGACATCCGCGCGGTGATCGGCAACCACGCCGATCTCGCCGGAATCACCGAGGCGCACGGCATCCCCTTCCACCACGTCCCCTTCCCCGCCTCCGGGCGGGAACCGGAACGCCGCGCGGAGGCCTTCACCCGGGTCGCCGAGATCGTCGACTCCCACGACCCGGACGCCGTGGTGCTGGCCCGGTTCATGCAGATCCTGCCGACGGAACTGTGCCAGCGCTGGGCCGGCCGGGTGCTCAACATCCACCACAGCTTCCTGCCCTCCTTCATCGGCGCCCGCCCCTACCACCAGGCGCACGCCCGGGGCGTGAAGCTGATCGGCGCGACCTGCCACTACGTGACCGCCGACCTGGACGAGGGCCCGATCATCGAACAGGACGTCATCCGCGTGGACCACGGGGACTCGGTCGCGGACATGGTGCGCAAGGGCCGGGACATCGAGAAGGTCGTCCTCGCCAGGGGCCTTCGCTGGCACCTCGAGGACCGGGTCCTGACCCACGGGAACCGAACCGTGGTGTTCTGACCAGCACCACGAACACCGGGAGGGGGAGCGGGGGCCCGGGAAGCGCCCGGGGCCGTCACCAACGCCGGCGGCAGCACGCCGGTCAGGCCCGCCGGACGGGTCAGGACACCGCCGGAACCCCCAACCCCGGGAGGGGTTCGGCGCCCGGAAGCGCGAGCAGGGCGGCACCCGGCGCCACGAGCTTGCCGCGCCGCACCCCGCTGCCCAGGACCACCAGCGGAGCCGCCAGCACGGCCTCGTCCACCAGCAGCGGCCACTCCGGGGGCAGCCCGAGCGGGGTGATGCCCCCGTACTCCATCCCGGTCAGCTCCACCGCGTCCCGCTGGGCCGCGAAGGACGCCTTCCGCACGTCGAGCCGCCGCCGGGCGGCCCCGTTCACATCCACCCTGGTGGTGGCGAGCACCAGGCAGCCGGCCGTCCGGGTCTCGCCGGACCGGCGACCGGAGACGACCACGCAGTTCGCCGAGGCGTCCAGGGGAACCTCGTACCGTTCGGTGAACCTCGCGGTGTCGGAGTGGTCCGGGTCGATCTCGACGACGCCGAACTGGCTGGAGACCTCGGCCGGCAAGGAGGCGAGGGCGGCCGCGACCGGAGCCGCCAGCAGGTCGCCGTGCTCCGCCGCGGGCTCGGTACGCAGTGATCCGATGGTGAAGGTGCCCATCTGGCCGAGGCTAGCCTCCTACCACCTGGGCCCGCGCTGCACGTCGGTGATCCTCGGTCGAACGTCGACGATGTACACCAGGGCCGCCACCAGGCCGGCGATCCAGAACATGGTGCCCAGTCCGACCGGGTGGAACAGCAGCAGCACCAGGGTCGCGCCACCGGTGATGCCCATCCAGGCGTTCTTGCTCAGCTTGTCCGCCGCCACGAAGGCATCCGCCCGCTGGGTCACCGCGTGCAGGAAGGCGAACGCTCCGACTGGAATCCCAGCGAGCTTGATGGCCAGCAGGATCCAGGCGATGGGCTCGAGGGCTGGGTGTCCCTGGTACATGCCCCCAGCCTACGGGCCGAGCGGAAGGGGTGTCCCCGAGCGTCGGCCCCCCACCCGGCGTCCGCGACGGCGCCGGCGGTGACGTCGACCACGGGTCGGCGCTTCGTCCTCCGCCGGCACCGCCCGGCATCCTGGCGGTGCCGGCGGACGACACCTCCCGACGAACGGCCGGCGCGGGCGGCACGAGCGGGAGACGCCGCCGACCCAGAGCGGGAGGCTACCCCGCCGGAGCGGCCCCCCTTGGACCTCGCCGGGTCAGTCCTTCTTCCGCGGGCTGCGCCGAGCAGCGCCGGTGGGCGCCTTCCTCGGTGTGCGGTTGGCAGCCTTCCTGCTGGTGCTCCGCGCCGCCGACGCGGTGGCCGCACCGGCCTCGGTGACGGCCTCCGCCGCTTCCTCGGCGGTGTCCCGCACGGCGCGGGCGGTCTCGTCGGCGGCCCTCGTCGTGGCCACCGCCACCTTCTCCCCGGTGGACCGGCTGCTCCGGCTCACTGTGCCCAGGACGTCGTCCGCGAGCTCGCGGACGTCCTCGACCACGGCCCCCACCCGCTCCTGGGCGGTGTCCACACCGGACTCGACCTGGTCGAACGCCTGCTGGACCCGGGGCTGCGCGCGCAGCCTGTCCAGGGCCTCCTCACCGCGCTCGGCGAGGGTGCCGTAGATCCGGACGGCGGCGTCGCCGTAGGCGTCGACCAGCTTGCGGAGCTCGGCCGGGTCGAACTTCTCCCGCCACTGACCGGTGTCGAGCTGGAGTTCACCGATGCCGCCCTTGGCGGCCTCGGCGCGCTCGGCGAGCTCCTGCCTGGCGCGCTCCAGCGCGTCACGCACCGTCCGCACCGCGACGTCGCCCGCTCCCAGCACGGCCAGGAGCGGGGTGCGGGCCTGGGACAGCACCTCGTTCACGACGGCGGACGCCTGCTCGCGCGCCTTGTCGATGTCCTCAGCGGTGGGCAGTGCGGGCATGGTCATCACTCCTTGTCGTGGGGTCGGATCTCGGAGTCGACGGGCGGGGCGCCGCCCGCGCCGGCTCCACTCAGGTCGACGGTCCGGCCGACCGGGGAGTCGTCGGGACCCGCGGTGGCCTGTTCGGCTCCGACGCGGAAAGACTCGTAGACGGCCAGCAGGGCCTGCTTCTGCTGCTCGGTCAGGTCCGGGTCGGCGTGGATGGCGTCCACCACCGGCCCTCCGCGCGGCCGGTCGAGGATTCCGGCCTGGACGTAGAGGGTCTCGGCGGAGATGCGGAGCCCTTTGGCGATCTGCGCGAGGATCTCGGCGCTCGGCCGCCGGAGCCCCCGCTCGATCTGGCTGAGGTAGGGGTTGGACACCCCGGCCGCCCTCGCGAGCTGCCGCAGGGAGATCTGTGCGTTGTTCCGCTGGGTGCGGATGTACTCACCGATGTCGGCGACAGCCTGGTTGACCACCCTGTCGACCCGTGGCATCGGCGCGCCTCCCCGTCGTCGATCGCCGTGAACCTGCTCGCGCGGACCTCCTCCGCGTCACCGACGGTACGCCCGAGCGCTAGCTACCGCAAGCACCCTGCTTGCACCACGGTGCCGGAGCTCGCCGCCCCGCGGCCGTGCGACGTCCGGGCTGCCGGTCCCCGGGGGCGGCGGGTGGGCGGCGCCCAGGCGCGAGCGGCGAGCCGAGGTCGCCCGTGC
>NZ_AGVX02000632.1 GCF_000239155.1 Actinoalloteichus spitiensis RMV-1378 | reverse complement strand
GGTTCGGGGGCACCGCAGCGGGGAGCGTCCTGAAGCGGCTCGTAGGACAGCCGGTACCCCCGTTTGATCACGGTCTGGACCACACCGGACCGTCCCAGCGCCGCCCGCAACCTCGTCATCGCCGTCTCCACGGCGTGTTCGTCGATGTCCCGGCTGCCGCCCGGGGCGGCGCGGAGCGCCTCGACCAGTTCGCCCCGGGGCACCACCCGACCCGGCCGCCGCGCGAGGACCCGCAACAGGCACATGGCGCTCGGGGGCACCGGCCGCAGCACGCCGCCCAGGACGACGGCCCGGCCACGCAGGCGGAGCTCGGTCCCGGCCACGGGCAGCCGGCGGGAGCGGGCGGCGAGGCCGTCGGCCAGTTCGCGGACGAGCGCTCCCAGCCGGTAGCGGTCGGGCATCACCGCCGGCACCTCGTGGTCCTCCAGCGGGGCGCGGGTCACGGGGCCGACGCAGGCCGCGAGCACCCGGCCCCGCAGCGCGGCCAGCAGATCCCGCTGCCTGCCCATCTCGGCGGCGGTGGCGATCGTGCTCGCCGCCGCCGGCGCGCTGGTGAAGGTCACCGCGTCCACCTCCCCCGCGCAGGACAGCGCGACGAGTCGCCGCAGCGGCTCCACGTCGGCGGGTGGCGTCCACCGGTACACGGGGACCTCGATGACCTCCGCCCCGGCGCGGCGGAGGGTGTCGACGAAGTGCGGCAGCGGTTGCCCGTGCAGCTGCACGGCGATCCGGGTGCCCGCCACCCCCTCTCCCAGCAACCGGTCGAGCACCTCGCCGGAGGACTCCGACGCCGGTGACCAGGCGTCGGGCAGGCCGGCGGCCCGGACGGCCCCCCGTGCCTTGGGACCTCGGGCGAGGAGCCGCGTGCCCCGCAGCCGCTCGATCAGGCCCTCGCCGAGCCCCCACCCGTCGGCCGCCTCGACCCACCCCCGGAACCCGATGCCCGTCGTGGCGACCACCGCGTCCAGCCGACCCGACAGGCACCGCCGGGTCGCCGCGACCAGGTCCGCGTCGTCGGCGAGGGGCACGATCCTGATGGCCGGGGCGTGCACCACCTGGGCACCGCGCCGTTGCAGGAGCGCGCCGAGTTCCTCCGCCCGTCGGGCCGAGGTCACACCGACGGTGTAGCCGGCGAGGGGTGGTGGAGGATCGCCCGGTGGGGTCACGGAAGTCCGATCTCGACGACGTCGCCCTGCCGTCGCACGGCGTAGGTGGGCAGCGTCAACTCCGGGTGGGTGAGGTCGAGGCAGCGTCCCGACCGGAGGGAGAAGACCTGTTTGTGCATGGGGGAGGCCACCACCGGTTCCCCGGCCCGGTCCCCGACGATGCCCCGGCTCATCACGCTGGCGCTGCTGACGGGGTCGACGTTGCCCAGGGCGTACAGTTCGCCGTCCTGCGTGCGGAACAGGGCGATGAGATGACCGTCCACCAGCACGGGAGCGCCGAGTTCGGGGCACAGCGCCTCCCACCGGCACACCGCCCGCCACCTCATGCGCGCACCGCCTCGGGACGGACGGCCGGCAGGGGCAACGGCACCGGCCCGCCGGGGCCGCTCGGCCGGATCTGCCCGCGCTCGGTGGTGAACCGGATCGTCGGGTCGGGCACGTCCGGTGAGTTCACGAACGACACGAACCGTGCCAGCTTCTCGGGATCGGCCAGCACCCCGGCCCACTCGTCGGCGTAGCCGCCCACGTGACGTTCCACCGCCGCCTCCAGTTCCTCCGCGATTCCCAACGAGTCGTCCACCACCACGGCGCGCAGGTGTTCCAGCCCGCCCTCCATCGCCTCGATCCACGCCGCCGTGCGTTGCAGGCGGTCCGCCGTCCGGATGTAGAACATGAGGAAGCGGTCGACGAGCGCGATGAGCGAACGGTCGTCCAGGTCGGCCGCCAGCAGCTCGGCGTGCCGGGGGGTGAAGCCGCCGTTGCCGCCCACGTAGAGGTTCCACCCCTTCTCGGTGGCGATCACGCCGAAGTCCTTCGACCTCGCCTCCGCGCACTCCCTGGCGCAGCCGGACACGCCGGCCTTGACCTTGTGGGGTGCCCGCAGGCCCCGGTAGCGCAGTTCCAGCCGGATGGCCATCGCCACCGAGTCCCCCACCCCGTAGCGGCACCAGTCGGTACCGACGCAGGACTTCACCGTGCGCAACGCCTTCCCGTAGGCGTGGCCCGACTCGAACCCGGCATCCACCAGCCGCCGCCAGATCAGCGGCAGCTGTTCGACCCTGGCGCCGAAGAGGTCGATCCGCTGACCGCCGGTGATCTTGGTGTAGAGGCCGAAGTCCCGGGCCACCTCGCCGATCGTGATCAGCTTCTCCGGGGTGATCTCCCCACCGGGGATCCTCGGCACCACCGAGTAGGTGCCGTTGCGCTGGATGTTGGCCAGGAAGCGGTCGTTGGTGTCCTGGAGGCCGGCCTGGTCCTCGGAGAGCACGTGCCCCCCTGCCAGGCCGGCGAGGATGGAGGCGACCACCGGCTTGCAGATGTCGCAGCCCCTGCCGGTGCCGTGGGCGCGGACCAGCTCGGAGAACGTGGTGATGCCGGTGGCGCGCACGATCTCGTACAACTCGGCCCTGGTGTGCCGGAAGTGCTCGCACAGCGCCCGGTCCGGTTCCACCCCGCAGCCGGCCAACAGGCCGCCGAGCATCGGCACGCAGGACCCGCACCCGGTTCCCGCGAGGGTGCACCGCTTCACGCCGGCCACGTCGGTCAACCCGTGCTGGGTGATGGCGGCGGTGACGTCTCCCTTGGTGACGTTGTGGCAGGAGCAGACGGTGGCCTCGTCGGGGACCGCGTCGGCGCTGAGCCCGCCGCCTCCGGCCGGTGCCAGCACCTGCTCCGGGCTGGCGGGCAGCGGCCTCCCGAGCAGGGCACGCAGGGTGGGGTAGGCACGGGTGTCGCCGACGAGCACCCCGCCGAGCAGGGTCCTGGCGTCGTCGCTGAGCACGAGCTTGGTGTAGGTACCGCTGGCGGCGTTGGCGTGGACGACGTCCAGCGCGCCCGGGGTGGCCGAGTGCGCGTCGCCGAAGCTGGCGACGTCCACCCCGAGCAGTTTCAGCTTGGTGGCGGGGTCGGCGCCGTCGAAGGCGGCGGAACCCCCGAGCAGCCGGTCCACCACCGTCTCGGCCATCGCGTAGCCGGGTGCCACGAGGCCGTAGGTGCGCCCAGCGACGGCGGCGCACTCACCGACCGCCCACACCCGGGGGTCCTCGGTTCGGCAGGTCTCGTCGACGAGGACGCCGCCGCGCTCCCCGACCGGAAGACCGGCCGCCCTGGCCAGCTCGTCACGCGCCCGGATCCCGGCGGAGAACACGACGAGGTCGGCCGGGATCTCCGTCCCGTCGGTCAGGCGCACCGCCCGGGGCCTGCCGTCCTGGCCCGCCTCGACGGCGCCCGTCCCGTTGCCGGTCCGCACGACCAGGCCGAGCCGTTCGACCAGCCGTCCCAGGGTGCGCCCGCCCCCTTCGTCGACCTGCAGCGGCATCAGCCAGTCCGCCATCTCCACCACCTGGGTGCGCAGCCCGAGCAGTCGAAGCGCGTTGGCGGCCTCCAACCCGAGCAGGCCGCCACCCACCACGACCCCGTCCCTCGCCTCCGCGCTCGCGGCCCTGATCCGGTCCAGGTCGTCGACGGTGCGGTACGCGAAGCACCCCGGCAGGTCGTGCCCGGGGACCGGTGGCACGAAGGGGCGGGAACCGGTGGCCAGCACGAGGGCGTCGTAGCGCACCACCGCACCGGTGGAGGTCCGCACGGTCCGGGCGTCCCGGTCGATCGACACGGCCGCGACACCCAACCGCCGATCGACCGCCGGATCCCCGGCGAGTTCCCCACGGTCCAGGCACAGATCGGCGAGACCCCGCCCGTCGAGGTAGGACGACAGGCCCACGCGGTCGTAGGCGGGGTGCCGTTCCTCACCGAGGACGATCAGGCGCCAGCGACGTTCGTGGTCGCGGGCGCGGAACGCGGTCACGAACCGGTGACCGACCATGCCGTAACCGACGACAACCAGGGTGCGGGTCATGCGACACCTTCCTCGTCCGGGTCGGGGCGTGCGGTGGCGGTGGCGGTGGGAGGGGCGGTACCGGCGGCGTGGACCAGGACGCCGTCGTCGACCGCGAGCGGGACGTGCCGCGGCCGGGCGTCCTGGTCGCGGACCTCGGGCGGGCGGGCCGCGCGGTCCGCCCTCGGCAGTGCCGGGTCCACGGTCGCGCCACCGGTCTCCCCCGCCGCCCCC
>NZ_AGVX02000633.1 GCF_000239155.1 Actinoalloteichus spitiensis RMV-1378 | reverse complement strand
AGGTGGGGGCGCGGCCGGGCAGCGGCGGCCGCTGGGGGTGCGGCTCCGCGACGGGCCGCCTGTTCGCGGGCGCGACGATGCGGCTGCTGGTCGGGTTGCTCGCGGGCCGGGCCCTGACGAGGCGGTCCGGGAGCACCACGCTCGCGGTCGTGCCCTCGCCGGGACGGGACCGCAGGCTCACCCGGATGCCGTGCCGGTGGGCCAGGCGGCTCACCACGTAGAGCCCCATGTGGCGCGCCACGCTGGCGTCGAGCAGTGGGGTCCCCGCGAGGCGGGCGTTGAGCCGCGTCAGCCGCTCCGGGGGCACTCCGATCCCCGGGTCCTGCACCTGGAGCCGCAGCTCCCCGTTGGCGCCCGCCGGGGACGAGACGACCACGGCCGCCTCCCTCGGGGAGTTCGCCGCCGCGTTGTCCAGCAGCTCGGCCAGCAGGTGGCTGACGTCGTTGGCGGCGCCGCCGACGAGTTGGACGTCCGGCATGGTCTCGGTCCGGACCCGGTGGTAGCTGGCGATCTCCGAGGTGGCGGCGCGGACCACGTCGATGAGGGGGACCGGGCCGTAGTGCGGGGTTTCGCTGTCCTTGCCGGCCAGGACGAGCAGGTTCTCGCCGTTGCGCCGCATCCGGGTGGCGAGGTGGTCGATCTGGTAGAGGAACTCCAGCTGTTCGGGGTTCTCCTCGCGTTCCTCCGCCTGTTCCACCCGCTGGAGCAGCAACTCGACCAGGGTCAGGTCACGCAGCGCGAGGCTGGCCAGCACGCTCGGAAGGAGTTCCCTGGACTCGGCCGGGGGTTGCGGCTGTTGTGGCGCCGGACCGTCCACGACCCGCCGCCAGAGCCGTCGAGCCTCGTCGACAGCGCGGACGCGCCAGTGCGGGAAGCGCTCGGCCGCCTCCCGCCACGCGGGAACCGCACGCGCCAGTGGCCCGCCGGCCCCTGGTCGGGCACGTCGCGGATCACGCCGCGAGGCGGGGGAAGGAGACTGTGCCAAGAGAGAAATCTCCTTATCACGAAGAATCGGATCCGCAAGACGTCGTCACGGACCGGCGGTCGAGGCTCCACAACCGGGAACCCGGCACCCACACCGGTCATCATTCCGGAACGCCGTCTTCAATATTCCAGCTATTCGTGCCACTGCGGCGGCGAGCATAGCATGATCAAGATGACCACATGAATAGCCCGGGGGCGAGTGAGCCGACAGGAGGATTCGCTTGACCAGAGAGTTACTTGAATCCTCAACTTGACTCGGTGTACCTCCGATCGGCCCAAGACCTGGAGATCCTCCGCTTCGGACAGTGACAGTGGAGCGCCAGCGAAGCCGGTACCAGCCAACACCCCCGCCCCGGCCCCGGAGAGCACCGCCACCTGCGCATTGCGCCCCGAACCGGCGCTAACGCACCGCCGCGCCACCAGCACCACCCCGCTCCCCGCGCACCCAACACTGCCACTCCGACCCGGGCGAACGGGGGGACGACCGGGCCGTGAGCGCCGTGCCGCTCACGCGAACGGCGCAGCAGAAAACGGAGGTTTATATCACACTCAGGTAACGCCCGCTCTTTCTGGATTACCTCGCCGTCCTCACCGGAATTTGCCGCACGCTCCGTGAGTGCACCCGATAAGAAGACCGGCGGCCCGGGCCACCGCCGACCATCCGCCAGCCGGGGATTGCCGACCCCGACTACCACGCCCCCTGTCACGGCGCGTATTCACGTGCCCCGTCCCGAGCAGGCCGCCGGTCGGATTCCGCGCCGCCGCTCCGGCCGCGAGGCAGCAAGGCGGCGCGTCCCGCGCACACCGCCACCCGGCGACCGGTCGTGGTGTCGCCCGACGCACCCGGGCGCGTCGACCGCGCGCCGGAGCCGGGTCAGGTCCGCTGGCGGGGCTCAGGTGGGGGACACGGGCGGTGGCGAGTGACGGGCCAGCTCGCGATCAGCTCACCCGCGTCCGCCACCGGCCGGGGTGGGACCGCCCGCATCCCGGCTCGGGGCCGCACGGGCGGGGGCAACCTCCGCCCGGCGTGTCGACGGCCCGTCGCACCAGTGCTCGGGGCGGGCTCGGCCGTCTTGCGGCCGCCCCGCGTCGACCTCGACCGGTGCCCCAGCAGGTCCTGGGCTCCCCACCAGGGTCGCGGACGCCGCCCCGCCCCCGGGAGCGCCACCCGCCGCGCCGCGACCAGGACCCCCCGCTCCACAGCCGTCCGGGTACGGCGTCACCCTCGTCGTCGACGCCCCGCCCGCCTCGGCGGGAGCCGTGGTCCAGCTGCCCGGCCGAGGACCGCGTCGGTGCCCGAAGGCTGTCGGCCAACCCGGCGAGCAGGGTCGCGAGCAAGCCCGCCCACCACACCGCGACCGCAGGGCTCGGCCTCGGCGATGTCGCCGGAACCGGGGGTCGTCGGCGTCGTGGAACCGACGTACCCGAGAACGCCTGGTTCGTCGCACCCGGCGCCCGTGAGGAAGCTGACGTGGTTCCGGGCACCCCGGGACGGGGTGCCCCCGCCGGAAGCGTCAGAGGTGGTCCCGCTCGCCTCCGAGGTGTGGCACGGCCGGCGCCGCGTACCGCAGGAGGGCCGCCAGGCCGCCACCCGCCGGGTCAACCTCGGCCCGCCGGCCCTCCCGGCCGGGTCATCCGCGTCACGGGAAAAACTGGTTGCGACCTTCCCAGGACCCGACCTAGTCTCGCCGTACACGAGAAAGGAGGTGGTCCAGCAGTGAAGAGCTCTAGGACTCGTGAGGTGGCTGTCCGCTAGGACCGCCTCGGCAACACCTACGCCGGCCCCGCGCGGTGGTCCTTCCACCGACGGGTGAGCGGTCGGCGAATACCAGACAGCTACCCGGCCCCTGGAACCCCGAGCCCGTCCTGCTCGGGCCCATGCGATCCGCATGGGAAGCGTTCCAGGGGCCGCTGTCGTTCGGGGGTGCGGTCCGCTCCGCCACCAGCCGGGCGGGAACGGGGACACGTCTCCGAGCGCCCCGCCGACCTCCCGCACGGGTTGGGAGCCGGTACCCCTTCCGCCGCTCGCGACGGCCGTCGACCTCCCCGGCCCGGGGGTGGGTGCGGGACACGACGTCCCGCTGCTGTTCCTCGGTCAGGTCCCCTCGGTGCGGTCCGGTCCGCGCCCGCGTTCCCCGTCCCGTGAGGCGGCGTCCGGGTCGGCGAGGGTGAAGAACGCTTCCTCCTCTTGGGCGAAGTGCAGGGTCAGCACGGCGTCCAGACCGTAGAGCGTGGCCCGCAGGTCGTCGACCTGGTCGGGCCGCACCCGGCCTCCCGACTCCGCCAGGTGCCGTCCCAGCCGGCGGATGAGACGTTCGATCTCCACGTGGCTCCTGCTCATGGTGCTCATGGCCTCCCGCCCGCCGAGGAGCGCTCCGACCCTCGGGTACAGGTCCCGTTCCTCGGCGCGTTCGTGGGGCAGCAGGTGGTCGACGAGCAGGCGGTGGGCGCGCTGGAGCTCCGCGTCGGCGACCGGGCCGGGCCCGCCGGAGAGGGCGTCGGCCGCCTGCCGCACCGCGATCCTGGTGGGCTGGAGCTCGTCGTGCTCGGCGGCGAAGCGGCGCAGCATCTGGTCGGTCGGGTCCCCGATCCTCGTGCGGCGGGGGCGCCGCAACGCGCGGAGGGCGTACAGGATGACCACCACGTCGATGCCCTCCTGGGTCACCGCGCCCGCCACGGGCGGCAGCCAGCCGGCCGCCGCGACGACCATCGCCACCGCCGACAGCGATGTGCCCACCACGGCGCTCCGCACGGCGATCCCCCGGGTGCGCCGAGCGATCTCCACCACGTCAGCGAGCCGGTCGATCCGGTCGTCGAGGATGACGGCGTCGGCCGCCTGGGCCGCCGCCGTCGAGCCCCGGGAGCCCAGGGCCACCCCGACATCGGCCGCGGCCAGCGCCGGAGCGTCGTTGACACCGTCACCGACCATGACGGTGATGCCCTGCCTCCGCTGGTCGCGCACGCACTGGATCTTGTCGGCCGGGGACGCCTCCGCCCGCACCGCGTCGAGCCCGAGGAGGGCGGCCACCTCCTCCGCGTTGGCGACCCGATCACCCGTCACCAGCGCGATGTCCCGCAGGCCGACCGCGCGGAGGCGGCGGATGGTCCGTCCGGCGTCGGTCCTGACCCTGTCCCGCACCAGCAGTGCGCCCCGGAGTCGACCGTCGACGGTGACCCACACCGGGGTCGCCAGGTCCAACCGGCCTCGGCTCGCGGCGCCCCGCGCCCAGTCGGGCAGGGCGCTCTCGTCACCGGCCCGTCCGACGCGGACCACGCTGCCCTCGACGCGACCCTCCACCCCCTCCCCGTGGCGTTCGCGTACGCCGGTGGCACGCGCCGGGCGGAGGCCTGCTCCGGCGGCGGCGCGGACGACGGCGCCGGCCAGCACGTGGGTGGAGTAGCTCTCGACGGCCGCCGCCTGGGCCAGCACCCGTCCGGCGTCCTCCCCGGGGGCGCAGACGACGCCCACCACCTCGGGACGTCCCACGGTCACCGTTCCGGTCTTGTCCGTGGCCAGGGTGGCCGCCCGGCCCAGGAGTTCGAGCGTTCCCCCGTCCTTGACGACGACACCCGACCGGGCGGCCAGGGACACCCCGCCGGTGACGGCGATCGGCACCGCGAGCAGGAGCGGGCACGGGGTGGCCACCACCAGCACGGCGACCGCGCGGACCGCGTCCCCCGTGGCGAGCCAGGACAGGCCCGCGATGGCGAGCGCGGTGGGCAGGAACCAGGCGGCCACCTGGTCGGCCAGGCGGGCGACGGGCGCGGTCCCGGCCCCGGCCTGCTCGGCGAGGCGGACGACTCCCGCGTAGGTGCTGTCCTCGGCGGAGGCGGTGGCGACGAGTTCCACGGCCTCCCCCACGCTGACGACGCCGCTGCGGACGGTGTCGCCGGCTCTCCTGGTGACCGGGCCCGGTTCGCCGGTGAGCGCCGACTCGTCGAAGGCCGCGTCCGCGGTGACTCCCGCGTCGACGGGCACCACCTCACCGGGGGCGACGACGATGCGGTCGCCGGGGCCGAGGTCGGCCACCGGGACCGGGTGCGGTCCTTCGGCGGTGACCAGCCTGGCGGTGCGGGGGATGCGGTCGAGCAGCGCGGAGAGGTCGCGACCGGCCCGGCGTTGCGCGA
>NZ_AGVX02000634.1 GCF_000239155.1 Actinoalloteichus spitiensis RMV-1378 | reverse complement strand
GGCTTCGGGCCGGGCGGCAGCGGGGGCGGCGGAGGTTTCGGCCCCGGGGGGAGCTCCGGCGCGGGCGGCCCCGGTGCGGGTATGGGCGGCGCCCGGGGCATGGGCGGCATGGGCGCCGGTGGCATGGGTGGCGGTATGGGCGGCGGCATGGGTGCCGGCGGCGGCCGGGGCGGGCAGAACGCCGAGGACAAGGAGCACACCCGCGCCTCGTTCCTCCAGGAGACCGACGACATCTTCGGGGACGGGCGGATGGTGGCTCCCCCGGTGCTCGGCGACACCAACCGCTGACGGCTGCCCCGGGGCGGGTGGCCGCGCGGCGGGCTCTCCCGCCGTCGTTCGCCCGCCCCCTGGCCATCTCAGGGGCGTGTCAGGCCAGCTCGGTACCGCTTGGGCCCGCCGGCGCTCGCGGAACCCGGAGAGCGCGGACGCCCTTTCGAACGCGCTCGCCGGCTCCAGCCAGGACGCCCCCTGCCGCACCCGTCGTCGGCTGGCCGGCGCCGTGGGACGGGGTTAGCGTCGGGAGGCTGCCCGGACCGGCCGGGCGACGCCGTCGGAGGTGCGTGCGATGCGACCGATGACCAGCCTCGGACACTGGCCCAGCAGACTCGCGGCGGGGGCCTTCATCCTCAACTCGGGTCTGAGCAAGCGGGACGCGGACGACGAGGCCGCCGCCGGTCTGCACGGTGCCGCGGCCGGTGCCTACCCGTTCCTGAAGTCGATGGACCCGAAGCAGTTCGTGCGGCTCCTCTCGACCACCGAGATCGGTCTCGGCGCCGCGCTGCTCATCCCCCTGGTGCCGACCGGCGTGGCGGGGCTCGGCCTGACCGCCTTCTCGGCGGGCCTGGTGGGCATGTACCTGCGAACCCCCGGAACGCACCACGAGGGCAGTGTGCGCCCCACCGAACAGGGACTTCCGCTGGCCAAGGACGTCTGGCTGGTCGGAGCCGGTCTGGGCATGGTCGTGGAGGGTGTCGCGCACCGGGCGGCGCTGCGGCGGCACCGCCGGCGCAAGGCTCTGCTGCGCGCCGCCGGGACGACCGGGCACCACGGGCGTCGCTGGCACCGCGGAGCGGGCGAGGAGCACGGCCACGACCACCACGCGACCCGCCGGCACGGACACGCGAAGCACGACGGGTGCCACCACCACCTCGGGCGGCACGGCGGGCGAGGTCGGCACGACGGGACGGCTGCTCGTGAACGCCACGGCCACGGCGTGGCCGGTGCGCTGCGGCGGAAGGCCCACCGGGAGCACTGACGCCTCCGAGCCCTCGCGGTGACCGCCTCGCGCGACACCACGGCGGGCAGCGGTACTCCACCCGCCGGCGGCGCGTCCCTCACCGACAAGGTTCGGGCCGACCCTCCCGCGTCGGCGACCACGGGCGTGGCGTCCCCTCGGTTCGGGTGCTCAGCGT
>NZ_AGVX02000635.1 GCF_000239155.1 Actinoalloteichus spitiensis RMV-1378 | reverse complement strand
AGCGGCCAGCCCCGGCTGGCCGCTCGTGCCGCGCCTCCTCGCGACGCGGCTGGTCGCCCGGCCGGCTCAGCCCGTTCCGTGGGGACCCGCCGTCAGACTCGACCGGTCGACCAGCCCGGCGCGGGTAACCCCCTTCGGCATGCCGTTCTCGGCGTAGACGGGGTGGCCCGCCCCGAACATGTAGACGGTGCCCTCCTCGAAGCCGTCGACGCCGAGGGACGCGTCGGTCTCGTCATCGCGGAACGCGGCGCTCTGCCAGGCGCCCAGACCGAGCGCGGTGGCCGTCAGCACGAAGGTCTGGCCGAGGTGCCCGGCGCTGAGCAGGGTCACCCGCAGCGCTCGCGAGTTGCGGTACTTGTACATCGTGCGTTCGAACACGGCGGTCACGAAGCACACGAACGCCGACGGCGTGCACATCTCCGACTCGTAGGTCAGCCGGTGCAACCGTGCCCGGTCGAAGTCGGCGTCCACCAGTTCGAGCGCGTGCGACTCCCCGTCGTAGTGGTACAGCCCCGGCGGGACCCCCTCCACGTCGAGCACCGCCACGTAGCCCTCGAGTTCGTGGCGGGCCCCACCGCACGGACTGGTGCGCAGCATGAGGGTCCCCAGGTCGCCGGCGTCGTAGAGCTGGGTGGGCGCGAAGGTGTAGTGGAGGATCGAGGACAGGTCCCGCATGCTCACATCCTCGCCGGTGAACACGCGGTGGGTGCGGCGGCGCAGCAGGACGTCACCGAAATCGTCGGTCAACCGGCGCACGTCCCGGGGCAGGTAGACGCGGGGAGCGGACGGGTAGTGCTTGAAGATGGCCGGTGGTGTTCCCCCGGTCTCCCGCACCCAGCGGGCGTCCGCCCGCCGCTGTTCCACGCTGTCCCCCGTGTAGATCGCGTTGCGGGTACCGAAGTGGAAGAACCGCGCGTCCTCCCCCCAGTCGCGCCAGGCCGCCAGGAACCGCTCCTCCCGGTCGGCCCCCGCCCTGGAGATGAGCAGCCCGTCCTCGGCGAGGAGTTCCACGGCGGCGCGGACCGAGTCGGGGTCGTGGTCGGGGTGGTCGTCGACCACCGCCTCCACGTCGGTCCACTCCTCGAACAGGCCGAGCAGCCGCACCGCCTCGGAGTCCACGGCCACCGCGTTCTCCGTCTCCTCGTCGGTGGAACGCGGTTCCAGGTAGTTCTCCGCGGTGAGCTCGCCGTCGTGCCAGTACAGGGCGAGACTGCGTGCGCGTCGGTATTCCATGCCACCCCTGCTTCCACTGCTGGTCGGCCGCGCTGGGACGGCCGTGGACAACCTCGACGTCGGACCGGTGGAGGACCGACCCGGCTCCGCCCTCGCCACCGGGCACGGGTGGGAGGGCCGGGAGCGCGCGACCGCGCTCCCGGCGGGTCGGCGGCCCGGTGGCGCCCGAGGACACCGCGACCGGACCGCCGACCGTCAGCCCGCGACACCGGGCGGTGGCGCGGGTCCCCGCCCGGGATCAGGCGTGGTTGTTCAGGATCCGGGTGCGGGTCCGCTTGCGGCGCACCTTCAGCTCGACCTTCTTCTTCATCGTCGGCACCTCCCTTCACCATCGGCGGGACCGGG
>NZ_AGVX02000636.1 GCF_000239155.1 Actinoalloteichus spitiensis RMV-1378 | reverse complement strand
CCCGCCGCACGCACTCCCACCAGCAGTGCCTCCTCGGACCCCGAGGTGGGCGTGCCGGCCCGCCGTCCGATCGCGACCACCGAGGCCAGCAGCGGCACACCCACGGCGCCCCCCGTCTGCTGGAAGGTCTGCCTCAGCCCCGTGGCCAAGCCCTGTTCCCGGTCGGTGAGACCCGACGTGGCGGTGACGGTGAAGCCGACGACCGCCAGCACATGACCGAACCCCCACGACAGCCATGCCCACGAGCACCACCGGCAGACCGTTCGCGGCCGGGAGCAGCACCAGCAGACCAGTACCCGCCGCCTGCACGAAAAGGCCCACCACCAGCGCCCCACGGCTGCCCCACCGGCTGATGACGCGAGGGGCCACGCCGCCAGCGATGATCGCCGCCACCCCGAGCACGCCGAAGGCGAACCCGGTGACCAGCGCCGAGAAGTCCAGCACCCGCTGCAGGTAGAGGGTCAACGCGACCGTCGTACCCGTGGCCATGCCGAAGGTGACGAACCCGGCCAGGTTCCCCCACAACACCGAGGGACGCCGCAGCACCCGGGGCGGCACGAGCGGGCTCGGAACCCTCCCCTCCACCAGCGGGAAGGCACCCAGCAGCACCAGACCTCCCAGCAGCGGGACCACGACTCCCGGGCTGGCCCAGCCGGACGCCTCGGCGTTCGCCACACCGAACACGACGGAGACGAGCGCCGCCGTCGCCAGCAGTGCCCCGGTGAGATCGAGACCAGCGGCCGTTCCCCGGTGCTCCCCCGGCGGGACCTGGCCGGGGCCGGCGACCCGGTCCTGGTCGGAACCCCACCGCCGCGGACCGGGTGCGGGCAGCAGGCGCGACGCGCCCAGCAGGATGACCACCCCGGCCGGCACGGAGATCCACATCGTCCAGCGCCAGTCCAACCCGTCCGTGTCCACTCCGCCGAGGACGACCCCGCTGACGAACCCCAGGGACAGCACCGCCCCGTTCACCGCCAACGCCCGCTCCCGTTCCGGCCCCTCCCGGAAGGAGGTCGTGATCAGTGACAGCGCGGTAGGCGTCAGCATCGCGGCGCCCAACCCCTGGACGGCCCGCGCGGTGAACAGCGCGCCCGCCGTGGTCGCGAAGCCAGCCGCGAGCGAGGCCGCGGTGAACACGAGCAGCCCTCCCAGGAAGATGCGGCGCCGCCCGACGAAGTCCCCCATCCGGCCGAACAGCAGCAGCAATCCCGCGAAGGGCAGCGCGAACGCCGTGACCACCCACTGCAGCTGGCTGGCGCCAACCAGGCCGAGCTCAGCTCCGATCGTCGGCAGCGCCACGCTCACCACGGAGAAGTCCACGGCGACCATGAACTCGGTGCCGCACAACAAGGCCAATACCAGTCGACGCCGCACGTCGAGGCGCTGCGCAGCGCCGGACGCGGTACCACTTTCCACCATGGCCGCAAGCTTCGGCCGACGAACCACCGCCAGGGAGTGCTCGCCTATCCTGGTGTCGTGACCACCCGGATCACCGAGGCGAACGCCTCCCGGCGAGCGCAACTCCGGGACTTCCTCCGCAGCAGACGCGCCAGGGTCAGCCCCGAACGGGTCGGCCTGCCCGCCGGTCCCCGGCGGCGCACCCCTGGACTGCGGCGGGAGGAGCTGGCCGTCCTCGCCGGGGTGGGCGTCTCCTGGTACACCTGGCTGGAACAGGGGCGGGCCATCCGGGTTTCTGGCCAGGTCCTCGACGCCATCAGCTCGGCCCTGCTGCTCGACGAGACCGAACGCCACCACCTGTACCTGCTGGCCGGGCTGAACCCGCCAGCGGTTCCCTCCGCGACCGCACCCTCCCCAGCCACCCCCGAACTGCGCCGGCTGGTGGACGCCTGGCTGCCCAACCCCGCGCACATCCTCGACCGGCACTGGAACTTCGTGCTGGTCAACGAGGCCGCGGCGGCCGTGTTCGGCTATCCCGGGGCTGACGGCAACTGCCTGCGTTCGTTCTTCACCGACCCCGGGTACCGCACGGGCAGTCGGCACTGGGACGACACCGCGGCGGGGATCGTCGCGGAGTTCCGCGCCGACGCCGCCCGGTTCCCCGACGACCCGGTGTTCCCCGCGCTCGTCGAGCGACTGCGGTCGGACAGCCCCGAGTTCGCCACACTGTGGTCCCGCCACGACGTCCGGGTGGGAACGCACGGAGTGAAGGAGTTCCACCACGCCGAGGCCGGCCGGCTGGTGTTCGAACACAGCGTGTTGCGGTTCCCCGACCGCCCGGAGCTCCGGCTGGTCCTGCACCTCCCCGACCCGGCCACCGGTACCCGGGACACGCTGGAGCGGCTGCTCGGCAACGCCCCTGGCGCGGAGGACCATGACGTGGAGCCCGCGCGCGCCACCGCTGGGTGACCGCACCTCGGCGGGAGGCCACCCCCGGACCACCGAGGGGCCCGGCCCCGACAGGTCCCTGGCTCCGCGGGCTGCGTGGAGACCGTGGTGTGCGGACCCGCTTCACGAGGGACCGCCTCCAGCGTGCACGCCGTCGTGTTCCGGTGTCAGCGATCGGGCGCCACGTGAGGACTCCCCGACTTCAGGCACTTGCCCGCATCGGAGCAGGTCAGCGGGCTGACCAGATCAAGGCACCCCCCGGTGGGACGGGGCACGAGGGGTGGGGTAAGCTGTGTTCACACACCGAGACGGTAACCGGGACGTGGCGCAGCTTGGTAGCGCACTTGACTGGGGGTCAAGGGGTCGCAGGTTCAAATCCTGTCGTCCCGACGGTTACGAGAAGGCCCGCTGACACTGGGAACATACCAGGTCAGCGGGCCTTCTCGCGTTCCGGTGCCGATCAGCGCCCGATCATCCACTTCCGCCCCTACCCGCGAGTAACCCCCATGGTGGGAGCTTTGCGTCCCGCAGGACGAAGTGTGGCCGCACGAAATGTGGCTGCGTTCCCGAAGCGAACTGGGTGCCCAGCAGGGCGGTGGTGGCCTACCGTGAGTGAGCCGGCGCACCGATCGCCCGCTCGCCCCGCCAGGGACGCCTGGACCAGCACGACGGGCCACCCATAGCCAGCAAGTGCCAACGTCCCCAACGCCCCGGCACGAGTGGGTCAGGCGCGTCCGGAGTGGAGCGGCCAGGTTTGGTGCCCACCAGGTGGTTCGAGTCGTTGAGCGACCAGGCGCCCGCCAGAGCGTTCCACTTGCGGAGGCCAACGCCGAGACGTTCTGCCCCCACAAGCAGTCGTTCGGCTCACCCCGCTTGCACGGAGCAGACGACCGGGCCTCCTGCACCAGCTGGGTGGTCGTCGGCTCACCCCCGCTCGCGCGGGGCAGACCCGCGCGTCGTCGCCCGAGTCGACGGAGCGAACGGCTCACCCCCGCTTGCGCGGGGCAGACGAAGGGGTGGGAAGCGCGCGCAACGACCGACGCGGCTCACCCCCGCTTGCGCGGGGCAGACTCGCGAGTGCCGCCCTGGAGACGCGCCGCCTGCGGCTCACCCCCGCTTGCGCGGGGCAGACAGGGGCGAGGACGAGGACGAGAAGCCGTTAGCCGGCTCACCCCCGCTTGCGCGGGGCAGACCCTTGTCGACCTGCGCTGATGCTACCGAGTGACCATTTTGTGATCTCCCGTTGGTGTGGCTCCGCGAAGT
>NZ_AGVX02000637.1 GCF_000239155.1 Actinoalloteichus spitiensis RMV-1378 | reverse complement strand
CCGCCAGCCCCCCGTGGCGGCTCGGCCGGGGCGTCCCCGGGACCAGCCACAGACCGGCCACCACGACCTGCGCGACGAGCAGCGCCGCGAGCACGGCGCTCCCGAACTGGATCGCCCGCTCAGCGAGCAGGGGGCCCACGCCACCCGGAGCACCGAGCAGGAAGAGGAAGGGGGCGGCTGCGACCAACGCCGCCAACGCCGTCCCGCCGCCCACGGCGAGCACCCAGAACGCAGCCGCGCGGTGCGTGCTCGCGGTACCCAGGCGACGGGAGCTGCGGGAGGACATGCCGGCACCCTACGGCGTGCCCCCCGGGGGGACGGCCGGAGTCACCGGCGAGGCCGGAGGGACCACGACGAGGTCACCGGCCACCACCACCGCCACCACCGGCAGCCCCGAAAGCGGCGGCGGCATTCGAGCTACATCGTCGCGAGCACCCGCGACGTTATCGTCCGCCGCGCACCACTTCGGTAACATCGCGCCGCGACGCACGGCGGGGGATCGCTCCGGGGACCGGTTGGCGACCGGTTCGCGGTGCCGACCACCCGGCCGAGCCGCACCGGTGGCGCTCCCGCACGGCAGGAAGGGGACAGCATGGCCGCTCCCGCCGTCGCGGTCCCCGAGGCGACCCCAGCTCGCCCCGACCGCCGCTACCTGTACGGCCTGGACGCGCTCCGCATCCTCGCGGCCCTGTTCATCATCTACCGGCACGTCGGTGAGTGGCTCTGGGCCAACGGGTTCCGGTGGCCGGTCGACGCCTGGATGGGAGAGGCGTTCCGGGAGCCGCTCCGGTTGAACACGTTCTTCGGGTTCGTCGGGCTGAGTACGTTGTTCCTGATCAGCGGCCTGGTCATCACCTACGTGACCGACCGGGAACGGCCGGTCCAGTTCCTGCTGCGTCGGGCGTCGAGGCTGCTGCCGGCGTTCTGGGCGGCGGTCTGCGTCGCCTGGGTCCTGGTGGCGCTCGGGCTGGTCTCGGCGCTGGGCGACGCGGCTGCGGACCTGAACTCGCTGTTCGGCTCCCTGACCCTGGCCAACTTCTTCCTGTCCGAGCAGCGGATCGTGCTGGGGGTCACCTGGACCCTGACGGTGCAGCTCACCTTCTTCGTGTACGTGGGTCTGACCCTGCCGTGGGGGCGGCGCTGGCCCTGGCTGCCCCCCGCGGTGGCCGCGACGGCGTTGTCGGTGGCGCTCTCCCTGGTCAACACGATCGACGGCATTCCCGCGTACCACCTGCGGACGATCCTCACCTACCTGCCGGTGCTGTTCGTCGGGCAGCTGGTGTCGCTGGTGCGGTCGGGGCGGCTCGGGGCGGGGGTGGGGGTGCCGCTGGGTGCGGTGCACTTCCTGCTCTTCGTCCGCGCCGGCCTCACCAGCGAGCTCATCCCGTCGGGTGACGGCCACGTCCGCACCCTGCTGATCACCACACTGGTCGTGGTGCTGCTGCTGTCGGCGGACGGCCGGCTGGCCCGGTCCCGGCTGGTGGGGGCCGTGGCCAGGCGCACCTACGCGCTCTACCTGATCCACGTCCCCGTCGGCTTCGCGGTCCTCGGCCTGCTCGCGCCGCACGCGCACCTGGCGGTGGCCCTGCCGGTGGCGCTGCTGGCGATGGGTGGGGCGGCGGAACTGCTGCACCGCTACGTGGAGCTGCCCTGCCACCGCCGGTACCGGGCGTGGGAACGGCGTCGCGGACCGGCCCCCGCTCCGCCCGCCAGCACCGCCGACGAACCAGGCGTCGCCGTCGTCACCCCCGACGGCGGTGCCCCACCCGCCGGGTCCCCGTCCACCGGGCGGCCGGGGGAGACCTCGAGTTCCACCGAGGACGACCAGCTCCTCCCGGGCGGGGGCACGACTGCCGGAGGTTCCGACGCGTCGCCGGACAGCGCTCCCGCACTGCCGGCGGACCCGGCTGTCCCGCCGCCCGGACCGATCGACGACGATCCACCCTCACCCTCACCCTCACCAGCAGGCCCGGAGGGCGGCACCTCCGGCTCCCCGGACGACGGGACCGGGGCTGGTGGGGCGGCGGCACCCGGACCTGACGGGCCCGCCCCCGCCCGGGACGTCCCCGACTCCGGCCCCGGCCCCTCGGAGGGCCTCCGGGTGGGCGCGCGCGACGACACGGACCCGGTGGGGCACGCCGGCACGCCGGATGGTCCACCCGTCAGCGCCGGGGGTGCCGCCACCTCCGGTGGGACCGCCGGAACCCCGCCCGCCGGGGTCACGGGTGGCGGTGGGCCCGAGGCGCCCCCACCCCCGCCGGCCAGCGGGTCGGAGGAAGCGCACGACGCGGACCCCGGCGGGGTCGTGGAGCCCCTCGACGCCGCGTCCCCTCGGTCGGGGTCGGCGAACGCCGCCGGGGAGGGGCGGTGACCGTGCGGTGACGGATACGGTGGCACGGCGACAGGCCCACGGCGCCCTCCGCGCGTCGCGGTCGCCGAGGAGTCCCTGACGGTGGCGGAGACAGGAGGCAGCGGAGTGGGCGCCCCGGACGCAGGACGGCCGCCGTCGCCCGGTGGCGCGCCCGCACGGCAGTACCTCTACGGCCTCGACGTCCTCCGGGTCATCGCGGCGCTCTTCATCGTCTACCGCCACTTCGTGCAGTGGACCGGCTTCGAGGGGCACCCGCTGGGTTTCCGAGACGCGGTGAACGACCTGGTCGTGGCGCCGCTCCGGCTGAACCCGCACCTGGGCATGGTCGGCCTGCTGTCCCTCTTCCTCATCAGTGGTCTCGTCATCAGCTACGTGACCGGAACGGAACGGCCGGGGCAGTTCCTGCTGCGCCGGGCGTTCCGGTTGGTGCCCGCGTTCTGGGTCGCCGTGCTCGTGATGTGGTGCCTCGTGGGACTGGGCGTGTCGCAGGGCGCGCGGGCGGACACCCCGGCCGACCTCAATTCACTGCTCGGTTCGTTGACGTTGGCCAACTTCTTCCTGACCGAGCAGAAAATCGTGCTCAGCGTCACGTGGACGTTGACGATCCAGTTCGGTTTCTACCTGTTCGTCGCCGCGACCATCCCCCTGGCCCGGGCGAGGCCCTGGTTGCCGCCGGCGGTCGCGGCCGTCCTCGTGGGAGTGGGGCTGGTCCTGACGCCGGCCGTGGAGACGGACACCCTCAGCCAGGTGCGGACAGTGCTCACCTACCTGCCCGTGCTGTTCATCGGGCAGCTCATCTCCCTGGTGCGGTCCGGTCGCCTCGGCCCCGTTCTCGGCACCGTGCTCGGAACGGCGCACTACCTGCTGTTCGTGGGTGCCGGCCTCGGGCACGACACCCTGCCGGACGGGCCGTCCAGCGAGCGGACGCTGCTGATCATGATCCTGGTCACGGTGCTCCTCCTCCGGGCTCGTGGGGGGCTGGCCAGGGCCCGCACGGTCGCGGTGCTCGCGAAGCGCACCTACGCCATCTACCTCGCGCACATCCCGGCGGGTTTCCCCGTCCTGCGCTGGGTGACGGCCGAGACGAACGCGCTGCTGGGGGTGCTCTGCGCCGTGCTGGCCACCGCGGTGGCCGCCGAGGCGCTGTACCGGTTCGTCGAGATGCCGGTGCACCGCTGGTACCGGCGCCGGGAGCGAGCGCGCCGGGCCCCCGCTCCGCCGGCGGTCGAGGGCGCTCCGGCGGCCCGGGACGTCGTCGCCGAGGACCCGGCCCCGGGCGGGAGGACGGACGCCCGGGCCGACGCCCGGCGGGACGACCCCGTCGCGGACTGAACGAGCAGCGCACCACCCGGGCCCGGTGACACGTCAGTCACTCAAATGGGGTAGAAACTCGGAAATACTTTGGAAAACAGGGGTCGGAATTAGGCGATTCTGTCGTTGCCCGGAGCGCGTGGTGGCGCTTTGCTGGACCTTCCCAGACAACGAAAGCGATAGTGAAACTCTTTCAAGTTTAACACTTTGAGGTGAAGTA
>NZ_AGVX02000638.1 GCF_000239155.1 Actinoalloteichus spitiensis RMV-1378 | reverse complement strand
CCCGGCGGCCCGCCACTCGCGGGCGGCGGCCACCACGGCGGGCAGCCCCTCCTCGAGGTCCGCGCCGAGCTCCACCCCCGCCAGCCAGGCGGCGTCCTCCACCGACAGCTTCAGCAGCCCGACGTCCGGAAGCCAACCGAGGAACCGGCGCCGGTACGCGGCCGCGTCCCCGATCATCTCCGCCCTGATGTTCGGGTCGAGGGCCACCAGCGTTCCCCTGGCCGACTCACGGCGCAGCAGGGCCTCGTACCGGCTCGCACCGGGTTCGAGGACCATGCCCAGCGTGCCGAGGCACACCGCCCGCGTCCCGGCTGGCAGCGGGCCCGGGTCGGCGACCATCCGGTCGGCCGTGCCCTCCACGTAGAAGCTGTACCGGGCCGAACCGTCCTCGCCCAGCCCCACCACCGCCAGCGTGGTGGGCTCCTGACCGCGCTGGAGCAGGGACAGGTCCACCCCCGACGAGTCGAGCCGGTCCACCAGCGCACGCCCGAAGGCGTCCTCGGACACCCTCGACAGGAACGCGACCCTCGTGTCCAACAGCGCCAACGCGATGGCCACGTTGTACGGGCCACCACCCAGCCGCGGCGACAGGTCCGCCAGCGCGGTCGTCCCGGCCTGGTCCGGGCTCGCGACCGGCACCAGGTCCACCAGCGCCTCACCACCAACGACGATCACGTCAGGCCTCGCGGTAGTAGGGGTCGACGACCACGTGCTCGCCGCGGGTCTCGTCGAACCGGGCGACCTCGCGCCCGCCGACGAAGGTCCGCAGCGCGCGGTTCATGATGTCCAGCGGGTCACCGGACCACAGCACCACGTCCCCGTCGAGCCCGGGGCGCAGCGAACCGACCCTGTCGTCCAGCCCCATGATGCTGGCCGGGTTCACCGTGAGGGAACGCAGCGCCTCGGCCGGGTCGAGACCCTCCTTGACCGAGAGCGCCGCCTGGTAGACGAGGAACTCGATCGGCACCACCGGGTGGTCGGTCATGATCGCGATCCGCACGCCCGCCCTGGCGAGGATGCCCGGGTTGCGCAATCCCCTGTTGCGCACCTCGACCTTCGACCGGCTGGTGAACAGCGGACCGATGATGACCGGGACGTCCCGCTCCGCCAGCAGGTCGGCGATGAGGTGCCCCTCGGTGCCGTGGTTGACCACCAGCCGGTAGCCGAACTCGTCGGCCAGGCGGATCGCGGTGGCGATGTCGTCGGCGCGGTGCGTGTGCTGGCACCACGGGATCTCCCGGTCGAGGACCCGGACGAGGATCTCCGAGGTCGCGTCGCGCTCGAAGGGGTCCCCCTTCTCCCGCGCCGCCGCGCGCTTCTCGCGGTAGTCCTGCGCCTTCAGGAAAGCGTCCCGGATGACGGCCGCCACGCCGAGACGGGTGGAGGGGAGGCGCTTCTGCTCCCCGTAGACCCGCTTGGGGTTCTCGCCGAGCGCGCTCTTCACGCTGACCGGATGCCGCAGCAGCATCTCGTCGACGGTGCGGCCCCAGTTCTTCACGGCGACGGTCTGCCCGCCGATCGGGTTGCCCGAGCCCGGCTTGATGACCGAGGTGGTCACCCCGCCGGCCAGCGCGTCCCGGAAACCCTGCTCCGCAGGGTTGATCCCGTCGAGCGCCCGCAGTCGGCCGCCGTTGGGATCGGTCATCTCGTTGGTGTCGTTGCCGGCCCAGCCCTCGCCCTCCTCGTGCACGCCGAGGTGAGCGTGCGACTCCACGAAACCGGGAAGCACCCACTGGCCCGAGGCGTCCACAATGGACACACCGGCGGGCACCTCGACCGACGAGTCCGGACCGACGGCCGTGATCCTGCCGTCCTGGATGAGAACGGTGCCGCCGCTGATCGGTTCCCCGTCAACCGGCACCACGTATCCGCCACGAATCGCCACATTCATGGTTAGCAACGCTAACGGCACCGGTCCCGGCCGTCGCCAGGCCCCGGCCTACACCGACCGCAGCCCCCAGGACCCGGTCCAACGCTCCCCCGGGGCGAGCGTGAGCAGGTCCGTACCGGAGTTGAGCGCGTCGGGCGGACTGGTCACCGGCTCGATCGCCACCGCGAGGCCCCGCCCGGGGTAGTCGTCAGGGGTGAAGACCTGCACCCACCCGAACACCGGCTCCGCCCAGATGTCCACGCCGGTCCCGTCCGGCGCCAGGACCTGGTGGTGGACCAGCCCGTCCGCTCCCGGGCGGCACCCGCCGAAGGCGGTGTCGAGACGGGTCGCGCCCAGCGGGCGCGGGACCCGGAAGTCGTGGTCGGTACCGGCCACCGGGACCGGCGGCCCGGTGGGCAACAGGCGATCGTCGACCGGCAACCGCGTCTCGGCGGCGAGCCGGATCAGGCAGTCCTCGGTGCGGGCGTGCCCGGCACGGGGGAACGGGTGGGCGCCGACGCCGAAGGGAGTCGGGCGGTCCCCGAGGTTCTCCACGCCGTAGGTGACGGTCAAGCCGTCGTCGGACAACGCGTAGGCGAGGGTGGCGGCCAGGGCGACGGGCCAGCCCGGTTGGGGGTTGACGGTGGTCGCGAAGAGGATCGACGAGGTGGTCCGCTCCCGGACCTCCCAGGACACGGTCCTGGTCAGGCCGTGGATGGCGTTGTGCCGCCTGGGCTCGGTCAGCGCGAGCTGCTGCGGTTCCCCGTCCAGGCTCCAGCGGCCGTCCGCCACCCGGTTCGCCCACGGCACCAGCTGAGTCCCCGACCCGTACGGCGGCAGGACGTCCTCGGGGTAGGTCTCGAGCAGCGGCCGGCCGTCCACTTCGAACACCCGGATCGCGGCGCCGACCTCGGTGAGTACGCAGCGACTGGAACCGTGCGCGATCTCGAACTGGGTTCCGGTGACCGGACGAATGCTCATGGCGCGAGTCAACCACCGCCAGCTGTCCCGCTGTCAACCATCCTGGCCGGCACCCGCCGAGTT
>NZ_AGVX02000639.1 GCF_000239155.1 Actinoalloteichus spitiensis RMV-1378 | reverse complement strand
CCTGGGGTGCAGGGCCTCCAACAAACCCAGTACGGTCCAGTGCAGCGCCCATGTGCCCGGCTGAAAGCCCCGCGCGAGCGGGGGTGAGCCGATTCCGGGCGGGCTGGCTCATGTGGGCCGCGCGTAGGCGCCGATGAGGAAAGCCCCGCACAAGTGGGGTCAGCGCAGCCGATCCCGCCACTGGAAGTAGCACCACGGAGCGCGATACCCAGCACGTGGTGTCGTGGCGTGCGGGTGCGGCGCCGTCACTCCGGACGGCGCCGCTGTCGGTCACACGGTTGCCCGGTCCTTCGCCAGGGTGTCAGCAGAATCCTGGGCTGCCAGGTACGCCGTCTCGATCCGGAAAGCGGGCGGGAGGATCGTGTCGATCCAAAGCTGACCGCCATGTGGGTCGAGCGCGTCGACGACGACCGTCCGGCGGGGGTCTCCGGGTCGGTGGTTGAAGAATGAGGTCACGTACTGGCAGAGCCGGTGCGCGTCGGCGAACAGAGGTGGCTTGCCGGCAACGCGCGCGGTGTGTGCCCGGCTCCAGAAGGCCTCGATCGAGCCGGTGACGTAGTGAGTTTCGACGGGGCTGGCGGGCGCGTTGGCGGCGATGGTGTCCCACCAGGGGGAGACCTCGGTGTCGTGAGCGCCGAAGCTGGGGACGGTCGCGAGGCAGTCGAGGACGGTTTCGAGGTCGTCGTGGAGGCGGGTGGGCAGAGGCGCTCGGTGAAGGGATTCGAGGAGTTCACGGTAACTGGCCACCCACCGAGGGTATTGGGTCAGTTGCGGAAAGTGATCGAGTGGTAGACCTGCGCGAGCGGTGGTGAGCGGCCAAACCTGGGGCGGACGGGGTGGCTGGGGAGGGGCCCCACCGGGCGTCGCCCGCTGCGGCGAGAGTGGACACCAAGGGGCGGACCTCGTCCCGGAAGGACCCCGTCCCGTGTGGATGCCGGGAAGATCCTGACTTCGGGGATGCTGGAGGGAACATCCGTGCGAACGGGAGGTCCGTATGCGGTCACAGTGCGCGGTGTACGTCGACGCCGGTTACCTGCTGGCGGCGTCGGCGACACGCATCACCGGTACGTCACTGCTGGGGAGCATCGAGGTCGATCACGAACAGCTGGTGGAGGCGCTCATCGCTCACGCCACCGAGCACTCCGGGCTCCCGCTGCTACGCGTGCACTGGTACGACGCCGCCCGGCACAAGGTGCCCGACCCGCGGCAGGAGAAGATCGGGCTGCTGCCCCACGTCAAGCTCCGGCTGGGCCGCATCGGGTTCGACGGGGAGCAGAAGGGGGTGGACCTGCGGATCGGTCTCGATCTGGTGGCCCACGCCCGCAAGGCCGCCGTCGACGCCATCTACCTCGTCTCCGGCGACGACGACCTGACCGAGGCCGTGGAGGAGGCGCAGGCGCACGGGGTTCGGGTCACGGTGTTGGCCGTGCCGAACAGGGACGACAAGCCCCACGGTGTCAGTCGCCACCTCCAGAGCGCGGCGGACGGGTTGGACCTGATCAGCTCGGCGGTGATCGACCGCACGATCACCCCCAGGTCCGCCCGGGCGAAGCCCGCCGAGCAGGTCCCGGCCGCTCGGCCCCCGGTGCCGTCTCCCGCCGTGTTCGCCACCCGGGCGCCCGCCGCCGTGACCGCCACCGCCCGGCCCGTCCCCCCGTCGACCCGCGCGCAGAACGGTGGCCGGAGCGACGTGCGCCTCGTCTGTTCCAGCAGCACCGACGCCGACACCATGGTCGCACCGGGGTTGTGGGCCGACGAGGAGATCACGGAGAAGATCGACCAGGTCGTCGACAAGGTCCTACGGGCCTGGTGGGACGGTGACGACGTCGGGCGGGGATCGGAGCTGGCCGCCAGCCGGCCGTCGATTCCGAAGGAGGTCGACCGGGCGTTGTTGTTGGACCTCTCCGACGCGTTGGGGATCGAGGACCTCGCCGACAGCGTGCGTTTCCGGCTCCGGGCCCGGTTCTGGGAACGGGTGGACGCGGGCGGGCCGGACGGCCCCGGCTGACCCC
>NZ_AGVX02000640.1 GCF_000239155.1 Actinoalloteichus spitiensis RMV-1378 | reverse complement strand
GGGGCGGCCGCCCCGCGGCCGCTGGCCGAACCCCCACTCCCGCCGGTGTCCTGGGCAGCCACGGACCAGCTGGCGGTCCGGTCGGCCTGCCGGGTTCCTCAGCGGCGGACGGCGGCGAGCTGGTCCAACAGGACCTCCGGTGCCTCGACCAGCGACGGCCCGTACCAGGTCAGGTGCCGACCGGACACCAGGGCGTGGGGGATCCCGGGGAACGCGTCGGGCCCGTCGGTGCTGGTGAACCGGTAGGGCTCGTCGGGCAGCACCAGCAGGTCGGCGGCCCCGCTGTCGACGGTGGCGAGCAGCTCGGGGAGCTTCGGCCGGGGGTAGCGGTCCGCCCGGTCCGAGTAGGCGTTGTCGACGCCGAGCCGCCGGAGCAGGTCGGTGGCGAAGGTGCGGCCGCCGAGCACCACCCAGGGACGACGCCAGACCGGCACGACGGCGGTGCACCGCCGGGCGGGCGTGTGCTCCCACCGGGATGACGCCGTCCGCCACCAGTCCGGCGGTCCGAGTCCGAGGCAGTCCACCAGGATCCGGCGGAGGGACGCCAGCCCGGCGGGCACGGTCTCCGGGGCAGCGGTCACGAAGACGGGCACACCCCGCGAGCGGAGCCGTGCGACGTCGGCCGGGCGGTTCTCCTCAGCGTTGGCGAGGACGAGGTCGGGGGCAAGGGCGAGCACCGCGTCCACCACCGGGTACTTCGATCCGCCGACCCTGGTCACGTCGAGGTCGGGCGGGTGCGCGCAGTACTCCGTGGCTCCGACCAGCCGGCCGGGCGCGCTGACGGCGACCGCCTCGGTGATCGAGGGGACCAGCGAGACCACGCGGCGCGCCGGGCCGGTCAACGGCACCTCGGCCCCCAGTTCGTCGCGCATCCGCCTCCCTCCCCGCCTCCGTCGTCGGGCCGCGCGGGTTGGTGGCCGTCCCGCCGGCAGGGGCGGGACGCCGGCCGCGGCGGCGGTCGGCTCAGTCCTCGTCCTCGTTCCAGGCCCGGTCCGCCTCGTCCGCCTCCTCGGTCCGGCGACGCGCGATCTCCAGGGCGTTCGCGGCGCTCGCCGCGTCGCGGTAGGGACCGAGCCGGTCCAGCGTGCGACACCCGGCGCCGCGCTCGACGTCACGGTGCTTCAGGCAGTAGTACCAGCCCTGCGGATCCACCACGCGCTCCAGCGTGGCACGGGCGGCACGGCTTGTCAGCCGGCGCACGGGCCGCCCGCCGGGGAGCGGGCGGCTGGACGGGCGCCCCGCGTCGTGGCGGGGCGCCGGTCACCAACCCGCGGCGGGGGCGTGGTCTCCCTGTTCCGGGATGCCCCCGGCCGGCGTGGCGGCACCTCGCCCGGCGGCCGGTCGGCCGGTGGTCAGCGGATCCGGGCAGGCGACGAGGACCTGCTGCTGCTCGGGTTCCTCGATCCGGCGCCCGTTCCGCTCGCGGTAGACGATCTCCCCGACGGCGTCGATCTCGACGAGGGCACCGATCTCGGCGAGCTGTTCCTCGTCGAGATCCACGAGTCGTTCCGACCGGGACGGGACGACCCGGTACAGCGGCCACGGCCGGTGGCCGTTGGCCTGGTGGAACTCGGCGAGCAGGTGGACCATCTGTTGTTGCCAGGGCAGGGGCATCGACTCCACCAGGACCCTGGGCAGCACGGCGTAGGCCGGGTCGACCCCGGTGTTGCCCCGGGTCTGGGTCGAGGCCAGGTAGTCCCGGAGCGGTGAGCTCGACGCCGGCGGGCTCGGCGGCCGGGACAGGGGATCGGACGGGAACATGCGCCTCCTCCAGTCAGGTGCGATTACACAAGGGACACGTTCGGCCCGGGACGGATGGCGGTCGCGACGAGTTTGCCGCCGTCCCAGATCTTGGCCCGCTTCACCACGTCACCCGGCTGCGGGGCGTGGATCACCTCGTCGTTGCCGATGTAGAGGGCGACGTGGTCGATGCTGGAGGGCTGCCGACCACCTCCCCAGAAGATGAGGTCGCCCGGTCTGGCCTGGTCGAGCGGGATCTTCGTCCCACCCTGGAAGTACTGGCTCTGCGAGTACTTGGGGATGGTGACCCCGGCGGCCTCCCAGGCCCGCATGGTGAGCCCGGAGCAGTCGAAGGTGTTGGGGCCGGCCGCACCCCACACGTAGGGCTTGCCGATCTGGTCGACCGCGTACTGGATGGCCAGCGTGGCCCGCTCGTCGGCGGGCGGGAGCTCCTCGCAGGTGGAGATGTCGTCCACGCCGCCGAGCTGGTCGATGAGGAAGACGGCCATCGACTCCCAGCGGTGGTACTTGTCCGGGTAGGCGGATCGTTCGACGGCCTGCGCGGCGTCGCCAGGGCGCATTGCCTCCCACCGGTCGACCCGTTCGAGGGTGTCGTAGAACCAGGTGATCTGCCAGGCGATGTCGAGCCTGTCCTCCAGGGACCCGTGCATGCCCCGGATCTGGAAGATGCCGACCGAGTCCCGGTCGCCGTAGGTCAGGTTCCGCAGCCGCGACTCCTGCATCCCGGCCTGGATCGCGATCTGCCAGGCCCGGGGGGAGAGGTCGCGCTGCTTGCCCATCGTGATGATCTGGCCGGTGATCGTCAGCGACTCCTCGCTGAGGCCGGCCGCGTCCCGCTCGCCGAGGCTGGCGTCGGAACCGCCCCAGGTGCCGAGCCCGGGACCGCAGTAGCCGTAGGTACCGGCCTGGGCGGCGACGTTCTGCCGCAACACCGTGTTCAGGCCGTACACGACGACGCCGGCCGCGATGACGACGACGGCCAGCAGGGAGATGATCGCTGTCCTCATGTCACTCCACCGGGTTGTGGCCGGACACCCGCCACCCCTCGTCCGTGGTCATCAACAACAGCTCGACCTCCCCGGCGTCGGTGGGCACTCGGACCCGCATCGAGGTGGTCGTGGACTCCACCGGAACCGGGTCCCCGGTGACGGTGTCCGCGGGGACGCTGTCCGGATCGGACAGGCCGACGATGGTGAGGTACTCGTCGGTGGTGTACTCCTCCATCCCGGCCAACCACTGCTCGGTGGTGCCTCCCGGTGCGTGGGTGACCCAGGCCCGCATCCACGCCTCGGCGACCGCCAGTCCCTCCGGGTCGGGGGCGGCGGACTCCGGGGGCAGGTCGGGCACGGAGATGCTGGGAGGCTCGGCGCTCTCCCACGGCGTGGTGGTCGTCGTGGCGGGAGGTTCGGCGGTGCCGATCGCGGTGGGGAACGGGCCCGCCCCCGGCTCCTGGCCGGACGGGGCGGCCTGGCTGGACGCAGGCCCGGCCTGCGCCTGCTCCGCGTCGCCACCGAAGGGCATCCCGTCGGAGACGACCACCCCGACGCCGACGACGGCGGCCAGCAGCAGGACGACGGTCGCCGTCAGGTGGCGCGGTGACCGGAGCGGCCATCCCCACAGCTTGCGGTAGACGGCGGCGCGGCCGCGGTTGGTGCGGATGGGCACGGTCGCTCCTTCCTCAACTCGGGTGGCTGCCGCCGTCGTCCCTGACCTCCAGTCCTCTGGACGGGCGGTAGACGACGAAGACCGGGCGCCCCGCGACCATCTCCATCTCCGCCCTGCGGGGCTGGCGGGCGGCGGGTGAGCTCGGGGTGGGGCCGGGGTTGGTCGGGACCTGCGAAGGGATGATCACGGCGTCCTCGCCGACCCGGTCCCAGCCCCGGTCGGTGACCGGGGAGGTGTCGGTGATCCGACTGCGCCGCCCCGGCGGCAGACCCGGTGAGCTGGCCCGGGATCCCGCCTCCGGCGGTACGTTCGCGTCCGCGCGCAGACCCGAGGAGACGTCGAGGGTGGGCATGACGA
>NZ_AGVX02000641.1 GCF_000239155.1 Actinoalloteichus spitiensis RMV-1378 | reverse complement strand
TGCTCGGGGACGCGCCGGCGTCCTCGGCCGGGTCCTCGGGTCCGGGGTCGTGGGAGGATCGCCCGTCGTCCGCCGTGGTGGGGGGATGTTCCGCCCGCGTGCCGCCGGCCGTCCGGGTCCCCGCCGGTGGCGCGTCCCCGCCGCGGGTGGGTTCGGCCCGGGATCGTTGGGCGGCGGCGAGGTCGGCGCGCACCGCCCGCAGCAGGAAGGTGTCCCCGGCTTCCTCCAGGCAGCGCACGGCTTCCTCGAGCAGTGCCGCCCGGTCGGCAGGGTCGCTGCTCGCGGCGAGTACCCGGAGGGTGATCGCCCTGGTCCGCTGGTCGAGCCCGGCGGACCGGTCCAACTGCTGTCTGGCGAGGTCGCGGGCCACGCCCAGGCGGCCCAGCTGGCGGTTGGCCTCGGCGAGGTCGCTGCGCCAGGGCACCAGCATCGGCACGTCCACGTCCCAGCCGCGCACGATCCGGCCGCAGGCCTGGAAGTCGCTGATCGCGGCGAGCAGCCGGTCGGTGGCCAGGTAGTGGTGTCCCCGGGCGTGCAGGTACCGGACACCGAAGAGGGTGGCGAACATGCGGTCGGGCACGCGTTGCCGCAACGTGTGGGCGGCGTCCTCGACCCGGCCCAGTGCGGTGTCCGCGAGCAGCAACGTCGTGAGCGGCCAGCCGATCAGCACGCCCCAGCTGCGCGGTGGGAGCCGGGTCAGCGCCGTCCGCGCCAGCGCCACGGCGGCCTCCGGGTCGCCCCGGCGGAGGGCCACGTCGGACTCGATCCCGCCGAGCACCGCCTGCCAGGTCACCGCGCCCCGCCGGTCGGCCTCGTCGAGCAGCTGGCGGCACCAGCGGGCCGCCGTGGCGGGCTGGTCACCGTGCACCAGCACGAGCAGGGCGGTGGCCACCACCTCCAGGGTGGTCTCCCCGAGCCGGCAGCTGCGGAGCACGTGTTCGGCGCTGGCCATCGTCGCCGGGTCGCACCCCTGGGTCCAGGCCGTCATCAGACGTTGCGTCGCGTCGACCCAGGGGTCGTCGGTCGACGGGGCCGCCTCGCCCTGGGGGCGTTCGCGCGCCGGGGGCGAGCCGTGGAACCACTGGTAGGCGACATCCAGTTCGGCGGCGGTCTGGTCGTCGAGCAGGCCCGGTTTGCCGGCGAACCGTTCGAGCCGGGCCAGCGCGGAGTCGGTGTCGCCGTTCCACAGGTCGTGGGAGACCACGAACACCGCGTCCCGCCCGCCCAGTTCGCCCGCCTCCACGGCCCGCAGCATCGGTTCCAGGTAGCGGGAGGCGGCCGACGGGTTCACCCGCCACAACGCGCGGACCAGGACGCGGGTGACCGCGAGCCGGTCGGCGGCGTCGCCCTCGGGGACCTCCAGGGCAAGTTCGAGCAGGTGCACGGCCGTGGCGACGTCGTCACCGATGAGGGCCTGCTCCGCGGCCTCCCGCAGCACGCCCACCGACCACGCGCCGGCGGCGCGGTCGGCGGCGGCGAAATGGCGGGCGACCTCGACGGCGCCGACTCCGCGTTGGTAGAGCAGTTCGGCGGCCCGGACGTGCAGGCTGGCCCGGTGGTCGCCGGACAGGCTCTCCGCCACGGCCAGTTCGGCCGCCGGGTGGCGGAAGCGGCCGTCCTCCAGCAGGCCGGCGCGGGTGAGGATCTCCAGCACGAGGTCGGCCTCGGCCGAGGTGGTACCCGCCAGGCGGCCGACCAGCAGTGGTGTCTGGTGGGCGCCGAGGACGGCCACGGCACGGGCGACGTCGAGCAGGCGCGGTTCCCACCGGTGGAGGCAGGCCAGGACGGCCTGGCCGAAGGCGGTGCCCACGACGGGGCGGGGCCGGCCGTCCTGGTCGACCCGCTCGGTCGGGTCGCTGGCGAGGTGGTCGTCGACCAGGGCGTTGACGAGCAACGGGTTTCCGCCGGTGAGACGGTGGTAGCACGGGGCCAGCAGCCTGGCGTCCTGCTCGGACGTCGCCGTCGCGAGCATGTCGGCGATGCGCGCCGGCGGGAGGGGGCGCAGCCGGATGCGGTGGTGCCGGCGGCGGGTGACCTCGGCGTGGAACACAGGCAGCGTGGGTTGGGGACGTTCCCATTCGACCAACACGATGAGCAGGCGTGCCGAGTTGATTCGCCTGCGCAGATACAACAGGAATTGAAGTGACGAACTGTCGGCGAACTGAACGTCGTCGACGGCGATTACCAGAGGCTTTTCCCGGGCCAGCTCGAGAAGCACGGCGCAGATTTCGTGCATTGCGTGGACGCCGACGTGGCGAATGTCGGCGCCGACGTCCTCCGCATCGGAGGTGTCCGGGACGACAAGCCGTGACACGTGGTCGACCACGGTCGCGGGCAATGCGGACCCGTGGAAGAGTTGGTCGATCAACCCGCCCTGGACTGACCGTTCCGCGCGAGACCCACCGGCGGTGAGGACCAGCGCCCCCGCCTCGACCGCATAACGGGTGAAAGCGTGCAGCAGCTCCGTCTTCCCACTGGCGAGTCCTCCACTGACGAGCACCAGCTTTCCAGTTCCGGTAGTGCTTTCGACGTAGAGCGAATGGAGGGCGTCCAGCTCCTCACGGTGGACCGGAAGCACGATCGACCACACCTCCGATCGGACCAGCCAGGTTTACCCCGAGAAAGGCGCCGGCCACGCGGAACAACGACGGCAAAAGCACCACTCCAACGCGTCACGGCACACAAACGGTTACCCGCACCACCCCCAGGTGGCCGATTTTGCGGTCGCAAGCGTACCTCACCAAGAAAGCACGTCAAGAACGCAGCCCATCGTGCTATCGACCGCACGGAACGTGGCAGTCTTTTCTGTTACGGTTCATGCGAAGCAGTTGTGCTCCGACTCGCGCGCGGTTAGGGCACGCGCGCGGGAACCGGACCGAACGGTCACGGGGCCGTTCGTCGGGAGGGATACGACCCGGGGGAGGCGCGTCGTCATCGTGGCCGTACCGGGGGCCGCCACAAAAGTCGACGGGATTTCGAACCCAATGTAGCGACCCGTTGTAGCCGAGGACACCCCGGGTTCACGTACCGTGCACGCCGCCGGGGTGTCCTCGGAGCCGCTCAGCTCCCCGTGACCGGGGCGGGGGCCCACCCGGGCGGTAACGGCTCGGGCATGGGGAAGGAACCGCGCACGACGCCGAACTCGCCGGCGGCGGCCGACCGTTCGATCGCCGTCATCAGTTCCAGGACGTGCAACCCCAGCTCACCGCTCGCCCGGTGCGGAGTGCCCGCCCTCAGCGACCGGACCATGTCCACCACCCCCAGACCGCGGCTGGCGGAGGGCTCGACCGGCGCGGCCACCCGC
>NZ_AGVX02000642.1 GCF_000239155.1 Actinoalloteichus spitiensis RMV-1378 | reverse complement strand
CCGGCCCCGCCCCCCGCCACTCCTCGTCGCCCCGGCCCCGGATCCGCACCTCCCCGGAGAACTGGTTGGGATCGGGCAGGGCCAGGGTGGCCTCGGTGCCGGTGATCTCCACGAACCCGTGCCTGCGCAGCGGTGAGTCGAAACTGAACAGCAGCGTCGCCGCCGGTCCCCCCGCGTACTCGACCAACGCGGAGACGTGCGTCGGCACCTCCACGCGGAACTCGGTGCCCGCCCGGTCACCGGCGGCGATCCGCCGCGTCGTCATCGCCTGCCGGCCCACCGCGCCCACCCGGTGCGCGGGCCCGAACAGCGACGCCAGGACCGTCAGGTAGTAGGGGCCGAGGTCGAACAGCGGGCCGGCGCCCCGCTGGAAGAGGAACGCCGGGTTGGGGTGCCAGCGGTCCGGGCCCGGTTCCTGCACCAACGCGAGCGCCGTCAACGGGGTGCCGATGGCCCCGGCCTCGATGAGCCGCCGGGCCGCCTGGAAACCCGTGCCGAGCACGGTGTCCGGGGCGCACCCCAGCCGGCGGCCGGCCCGGGCGGCCTGGGCGACCAGGGCCCGCCCGTCCTCGACGTCCAGGGTCAGCGGCTTCTCGTTCCAGACGTGCAGCCCGGCCTCCAGGGCCGCCGAGGCCACCTCGACGTGGGCGGCGGGAACGGTCAGGTTCACCACCAGCTCCACCCCGGGGTGCTCCAACGCCTGCGCCAGCGTGCCCGAGGCCGGCACCCCGTACCGGGCGGCCTGGGCGGCGGCCCGGTCGACGTCGAGGTCGGCGCAGAACAGCACCGAGACCTCGGGGAACGAGGTCAGGTTCGTCAGGTACTGGTCGCTGATCGAGCCGCAGCCCACGACGGCGACACCCAGCGGTGCCGCCTGCTCCGGGGCGGTCACCGCTCGCTCCCGCCGGCCGCCGGGGCGAACCCGTTGTCCCGCAGCCAGTCGAGGCTGTCCCCGACCGCCGCGAGGACGTCGGTGGCGCAGTCGTCGAGTTCGACGACCCGCCATTCCACCGCCGGGTTCGCCGTGAGGACCTCCGCGACGGGCATGCGTCCCGCGCCGACGGCGGTCATCGGATCGGTCCTGGTCACCGGCCCGTCCTTGACGTGCAGGTACCGGACCCGGTCCCCCAGCCGTCGGAGCAGGCCGGGCACGTCCTGCCCGGCCACCGCCGCCCAGTAGGTGTCCACCTCCAACACCACCTCCGGGGCGAGGGCGTCGGCGAGCACCACCAGCGCCGGGGTGCCGTCGACGTCGGTGAACTCGAACTCGTGGTTGTGGTAGCCGAGCCGCAGGCCCGCGTCGCCCGCCCGGGACGCCACCGCGTTCAGCTCGGCGGCCAGCGCGGCGACCGCGTCCCGGTCGGCGAACCGCTCCGGCGGCGCGATCGGGGCGATGACCGTGTCGGCGCCGACCGTGCGGGCCCCGTCGAACAGGGCGTCCACGTCGGCCGACAGGACGGGGGCGTGGACGGCGCAGACCGCCAGGCCGGCGGAGTCGAGGTCGTCGCGCAGCCCGGCGGCGTCGGTGAGCACGTCGAACGGTTCCACCGCGCCGTAACCGAACCCGGCGAGGGTGGCCAGCACCCCGGCGCGGTCAGCTGCAAGCTGGTCCCGCACGGTGTAGAGCTGCACCGCGGGCGGAGTCGAGAGGATCGAACTGGTCGGATCGGACATCTGCACCTCCTGTCAGGACACCGGAGCCGGACCGCGCTGGCCGTCCGGAACCGACAACCGGGCGAGCACCGGCCTGCGTCCGGGACGCCCGTGAGACACCGCTCGGGAGTGGGCGGCCGGGACGGGGGCCGCCGGCGCCG
>NZ_AGVX02000643.1 GCF_000239155.1 Actinoalloteichus spitiensis RMV-1378 | reverse complement strand
CCGATCACCGGTCTCGTGCACGGGGCGGGAACGGTCGCCGACCGGTCCCGGTCACCGGCGCCCCTCGCCCGCCGTGTGATCCCGAGGAGGTTGACGGTGTCCGAGGAACCGTGGGTCCTCGCCCTGCGGGCGCTGGGGCTGGGCGACGTGCTGGTGGCCGTTCCCGCGCTGCGGGCGCTGCGGACCGCCTTCCCGGACCACCGGGTCGTGCTGGCGGCACCGTCCGAGCTGCGTCCCCTGGCGGCTCGGATCGGGGGGATCGACCTGCTGGCCGTCCGCGACCTGGACCGGCCGCTGCCCCGGTGCGCGCCGGCGACCGCCGTGAACCTGCACGGGGCCGGCCCGCGGAGTTCCGAGCTGCTGGCCGCGTTGTCGCCGGCGCGTCGGATCGGCCACCGGGGCCCGGGGTGGCCGGGGCCGGAGTGGGTGGAGGACATGCCGGAGCGGGAGCGGTGGTGCCGCCTGCTCCGGGAACACGGGATCGCCGCGGACGCGGGGGACTTCCGCCTGCGCGCACCGGACGACCCGGGGCCGGCGCCGGGTGCGGTGGTGGTCCACCCGGGAGCCGCCTTCCCGAGCAAGCGGTGGCCGGCGGAACGGTTCGCCGAGGTGGTCCGGTGGCTGCTCGACCGGGGGGAACGGGTGGTGCTGACCGGGACGGGCGCGGAGCGGAACCTCACGGCGCGGGTGGCGGCGTTGGCCGGCCTCCCCCCGGAGTGCGATCTCGCCGGCCGGACCGACCTCGACGTCCTGGTGTGCCTGGTGGCCCACGCTCGGCACGTGCTCTGCGGGGACACCGGGACCGCGCACCTGAGCTACGCGTTCGGGGTGCCCTCGACGGTGCTGTTCGGCCCGGTGCCCGCCAGGCGGTGGGGACCGCCGGTTGGCGGCCCCCACCGGGCCCTGTCCGCCGACGAGCTGCGGCACGGCGACCCCTTCGGCGCCGTCCCCGACCCGGCGCTGCTCGGGGTGCCGGCGGCCGCCGTCCTGCGTGTTCTCGCAGAGCAACTGATCGACGGGGAAAATGGGCGGGTATATCACCTGTTGTGATTACCTACGCCCCCCGTTTCGCGCAGTGAGTAGTTACTTGTCGCGATGGACTGGCCCCGTGGGAGTGAGTGCGCTGGGGCGGGCTTGCCCGTACGGTGGAGTCACAAGGGACGCACGCGGTGCTCCCACCAGCCATCAGCGCGTCTCGTCGGCGCGAACGCCACAGTCAACGTCGAGCCGTTCACCGGCAAGGACATGACGAGTCCCCCGCACCGGCAGAACGAGTGAACGGCGAGGACGGGAGGTTTCGATGACCAACGTCTCCGGCCGTGCCCCAGTGACGAACTGCCGCCCGCGCGGCCCTGGACGGCCACGTCCACGCACCCCCGGCCCGGGCGAGGGCCAACTCTCGCTCACCATCGAGCACGACGCCGACACCGCCAGGTCCGGCGACGGCCATCCGATCGTCCTCCACTTCCACGGCGAGGTGGACATGGTCAGCGAGCCCGCTCTTCGGCAGGGGATACTGCCCCACCTCGGCGGCGGGCACCCCGTCGTCGTCCTCGACCTGTCCGGCGTCACGTTCTTCGGCGCGCGCGGCATCAGCGCGTTGATGACGGCGCAGGACACGGCCGAGCACCAGCACATCGAACTCCGGCTGGTGTCGAACCGGAACACGGTGCCGCGCGTGCTGCGCGCCGCCGACGTCGGAGACGTGTTGCCCGTGTACGACAGCGTCGCCGCCGCGATCGCCGAACCCCGCCGGCCGACGAGCTGAGCCAGTCCCGCCCCGCGTGCCGGGGGCAGGGGCGAGGGCCGATCTCCTCGGGCGAGCGTGACCAGTTCCCCGCGCTCCGGAACCGGCACCCCGCCCGGCGTCACCCGGGTCGCCGCTCCCCACCGCCGGTGTCAGGAGGGCTGGTGAGCCGCGGCCTCCTCGGTGTCCGGCTCGCGCTCGATCAGGGTCGCGAGCGCGTCCACCGCCTCCCGGGCCCCGTCGCCGTCGGCACTGAGCTCGACCTCGTCCCCGTGCCCGGCGGCCAGCGTCATCAGCCCCAGCACGCTCGCCGCGCTCACGGCACCGCCCGGCGCTCCGTCGACCACCTTCGCGATCGACACCGCCACGCTCTGCTCGGCCGCCTTCCTCGCCACCAACGCCGCTGGACGCGCGTGCAGACCCACACTCGCCGCGACGACGACTCGCCGTGTGTACACCGGGGCTCTCCCTCTCCCGACAGCATGAGGAACACGCGCCGGGCGAGACCCCGCCACGGTGCGCGGCTGTGAGGCTACCCAGCGCCACCCGGTGCCGTCGAGATCCACCTCCTCCCGGCGAGCGGACCGGAGGGCCGAGCTCGCTCCGCCGGCCGCCGGTCGCCGCGATCCGACGCCTCGGGTACCGGCGACCCGGCCCCGCTCGACCAACCCCGCCCCGGACCGCCGCCCCGCACGCACGCGGCACCGGCCGCCCCGCACCGGTCCCACGGCCGGCGGGAGACGACGGGCGCCCGGGAGACCCCCTCAGCCCCGACCCAGGAGCGACCGGCGCCAGGAACGGGACCGACGACCTCCGCCCCCGGACCCCGTCCGTGGGTTATGGTCTCCCAGCTCAGCAGCAGGGGAAGCCGGGATCGGGCGTCCTCGTCAACCTTCATCCGGGAGGCAACGGTGGGCGCTCGCGCCAGCATCCGCGACGTCGCCGCGCGCGCGAAGGTGTCCCTGGCCACGGTGTCCAACGTGCTCAACCGGCCCGAGGTGGTCGCCGCCGCGACGCGGGAACGGGTCCTCGCCGCCATCGAGGAACTGGGGTTCGTCCGCAACGAGTCGGCGCGACAACTCCGGTCCGGCCGGCCGAGGGCGATCGGGCTGGTCGTACTGGACGTCTCCAACCCGTTCTTCACCGACGTCGCCCGGGGTGTGGAGGAGGCCGCCAGCGAAGCCGGACACGCCGTGATCCTGTGCAACAGCGCGGGTTCACCCACCCGGGAGGCCAGGCACGTGGACCTGCTGGCGGAACAACGGGTGCACGGTGTGCTGATCACCCCGGCCACGAACTCCCTGGAGGCCGTGGACGGACTGCGGCGGCGCGGGGTCTCCGTCGTGCTGCTGGACCACCCCGCGCGGTTGGAGGACACCTGCTCCGTCTCGGTGGACGACCGGACGGGCGGGGAGATCGCGGTCACCCACCTGCTGGCGGAGGGCCACGACCGGGTGGTCATGGTCAACGGGCCCGCCCACGTCCACCAGGCGGCGGAGCGCCACCGGGGGGCGGTGGACGCCGTCCGGCGGGCCGGGCGGAACCCGGATTCGTTGGAGACGGTCGTCATGCCCACCCTCGACGTCTCCTCGGGTCTGCGCGCGGGCGAACAGCTGCTGGCCAGGCAGGCTCGGCCCACCGCCGTCTTCTGCGCGAACGACCTGCTCGCGTTGGGTGTCCTCCAGGCCCTGGTGCGCGGCGGTGCCCGGGTGCCGGAGGAGGTGGCGATCGTGGGATACGACGACATCGACTTCGCCGCGGCGGCGGCCGTTCCGCTCACCTCCGTGCGACAGCCCCGCCACCTCATCGGCAGGACGGCGGCCCAACTCGTCCTCGCCGAGGCCGACACGTCCCGGGCCCACGAACACCGCCACGTGGTCTTCACCCCCGAACTCGTGGTCCGCGAGTCCAGCCGGGGCCCGCGTCGCTCCCGCACCGCCGCCGAGCGCTGAGCGGCCACCGTGGCCACCGTGGCCACCGTGACCACCGGAGCGAACAGGCTCGACCACGAACGGTAACGTCGCCGACGTTCCTGTCCCGCACGACGGAGGCCCGAGTGAGCACCGAGTCCCCCCACCGTGGCGCCCCTTTCGACGCCGCCTGCCTGCGTGACCCGCATCCCGTGTTCCGAGACCTGCGGCAGCGGTGCCCGGTACGGCACACCGAGCTGCCCGACGGATCACATGCCTGGCTGGTGCTGGAGCACGAACTGGTCCGGTCCGGTCTCGCCGATCCGGCGCTCTCCCTCGACAAGGCGAACTCCCGTGACGGCTACAGCGGGTTCCGCCTGCCCCCCGCGCTGGACCGCAACCTGTTGAACATGGACCCGCCGGACCACACCCGGATCAGGACACTGGTGTCCGGCGAGTTCACCCCGCGCCGGGTCGCCGCCATGCGTCCTCTGGTGACCGGGATCGCCGAGGGGCTCCTCGACCGCTTCCCGCCGCACGGGCCGGTGGACCTGCTCACCGCCTTCACCGCACCCCTTCCCGTGCTGGTCATCTGCGAACTGCTGGGAGTCCGGGGAGCGGACACCGCGGCGATGCGCGGGTGGATGGAACGCCTGTTCGTCCCCGACCCGGAGGACCCGGCCGCCGCGGGGAGGTCGATCGCCGCGATGGTGCGGTTCCTCGCCGACACCGTCGCGGAACGCCGGCGCGCCCCCGGCGACGACCTGTTGTCGGCGTTGGTGACCGCGCGGGACGGCGAGGACAGGCTGACCGAGGACGAGCTGACCTCGCTGGCCTTCCTGATGTTCTTCGCCGGGTTCGAGAACACCGTGCACGCCATCGGCAACGGGGTGCACGCACTGCTCAACCACCCGGAGCAGCTGGCGGCGCTGCGCGCCGATCCGGCCCTGGTCCCCGCCGCTGTCGAGGAGGTCCTCCGCTACGAGCCGCCCGCGCAGTTCGCGATCCGGCGGTTCCCCCTGCGGGACCTGGACATCGGGGGCCAGGTGGTGCCGGCCGGGCAGACCGTGCTGCTCGGGGTGAGCGCGGCCAACCGCGACGCGGCCGTCTTCGCCGACCCCGACGAGTTCGACGTGCACCGCGAGGATTCCGGCCGGCATCTCACCTTCGGGCGGGGGCCGCACTTCTGCGTGGGGGCGGCGCTGGCCCGGCTGGAGCTGGAGGTGGCCTTCACAACCCTGTTCCAGCGGTTCCCGCACCTGCGGTTCGCCGTGCCCGAGGAGGAGCTGGTGTGGCGGCCCTCGCACCGCAGCCGGGGACTGGCCGCGCTCCCCGTGCTGTTCTGAGCCACCGGTTCGGCCCCGGCGCGCCGTGCCCCCAGCGCGGCGCGCCGGGATCGGCGGTCGCGCCTCGGCCGAGGGGCCGAGGTCGTCCCGGCTGGTCCGTTCGGGCGCGGGACGCCCGGTCGTTCGCGGCGGCGATGCCGCGCGCCGGGGCAGGAGACCGTGCCCCGGTGTCCGTCGGGCACCCGGCACCGTTGGGGCGGCGTGGGGCGCCCTCCCCCCGGTGGGCGGCAGGTCGGTGCCGACCCGGTGCCGCGTGCTGTCCGACGGCCAGCAGCCCGGTGTCGGCAGCGGGGTGGCGCGCGGCGGTGCGGGCCCGGAACAGGGAGTCACGCACGGTAACGTGAGCTCGCGGGACGTGACGCGGTCGCCCCGGGCCGGCCCGGGGACCGACCACCTCCCGGCGGCTGGCCCGCGCCGGGCCAGCCGTGCTCCAGGAGGACGACGAGAGGAGCGCTCAGTGGAGGGCCCCGGGAACCCGGTGGAGGTGCGCGCACTGACCGACCAGGTGCACGCCTACCTCCAACCCGACGGCGGCTGGGGGTGGGCGAACTCCGGGCTGGTCAGGGGCGCGGAGGCGTCGCTGCTCGTCGACACCTCCTTCGACGCCCGGCTCACCCGCGCCATGCTGGACGCCCTGCGGCCCCTGACCGGGGAAGCTCCCCTCCGCCTCGCCGTCAACACCCACGGCGATGGCGACCACTGGTACGGCAACCACGTGTTGCCGTCCTCGGTGGACGTCGTGACCACGGCGGCCGCGGCGACCGAGATGCGCGGCCTCACTCCCGACGTGCTGGCGAACCTGGTCCACGCGGAGCTGCCGTGGCCCACCAGGAGCTACGTCCGGCGAGCGTTCGGCGCCTTCGCGTTCGCCGACACCGGCGTCAGGCTTCCGACGGACACCTTCAGCGGCCGGCTCGACCTCGACCTGGGCGGTACCGTCGTCGAACTGCTGGAGGTGGGCCCCGCCCACACCTCCGGGGATCTCCTGGTCCACGTGCCCGGCTCGGGCACGGTCTTCACCGGGGACATCCTCTTCGTGGGAGTCACGCCGGTCATGTGGGAGGGACCGATCGACAACTGGATCGCGGCCCTGGACCGGGTGCTCGGGTTGCGGCCCGAGCACATCGTCCCCGGTCACGGTCCGCCCACCGACGCGGCGGGGGTGCTGTCCGTCCGGTCCTACCTGGAGCACGTCCGCCGCGAGGCACGGGAGCGCTTCGACCACGGGATGCCACCGGAGGAGGCCGCCGCCGACGTCGACCTCGGTGGGTTCGCCCACTGGCGGCTGCCGGAACGGGTCGTGGTGACCGTCGACCGGCTGTACCACGAGTTCGACCCGGAGCGGCCGCTCACCGGGAAGATCGAGATGTTCGAGGCGATGGCCCGCTACGACGCGTCCCGGTTCCGGCCACGGCGGCCCCACCCGACCCCAGGTTGACCCGTGGGGCGGGTCCGCCCCGCCCGTCGTCGCCTGACCGCCCGTGGCTTCCCGCGCGACTCCCGGGTACGGGAGGCTGCCCGCCGTCCCCCGGCGACCCGGGGAGATCGCCCCAGGACAGCAACCCGCCGCCGACGGAACACCGGTCCGGCCGAGTCGGCCGGGCCGGCGTCCACCGGCGGCGAGCGAGGCCGGGCTCGGGGCGATCAGTTCGAGCCGCGTGCCGGGCGGACGGTCAGCTCGGCGCTGACGGCCACCCGCGACTCCTCGTTGACCGCCCGCACCGTCACCGCACCGGGTTCGGTGTCGGCGGGGACGTCGAGCGCGTAGGTGAAGGAGCCCACCCGAGGGTTGGTCTGGCGGTGGAGGCCCACCGACTGCCCGTCGACCAGGACCTCCACGTCGTCGCCACGGGTGAACCCCGTGCCGACGACCCGAACGGTGCCACCGGCGGCCACGCTGCTCGGCGCGAGGCGCACCGAGGCGTTCCCGGGGTCGGGGCTGTCGATCTCGACCACCTCGGCGAGGGAGTTGGACGCACGAGCCGCCCCGGCATCATCCGGCAGGAACCAGGCCCGCAGGGTGTGGGTGCCCTCCACGAAGCGGAGGGTCGTCTCCGCCTTCCCGTCACGCACCTCGACCGGCTCCCCGAGGTCCTCGGACCCGGAGCGGAACTGGACCGTTCCGTTCGTGGCGGGCTCGACGGTGGCGGTGAGGGTCAGGTCGGTGGGCGCGGTGCGTTCCCCCGCCACGGACAGGGAGGTCGTGGTGGCGGGCACGGGGTCCTCGCCGCGGTCGCCGCCCTCGGGGTCCTCGTCCAGGTCGCGGACCACGCGGTCACCGTCCCAGGTGGTGCCCTCCTTGGTGATCACGTACCCGTCGTAGAAGACGTCGTTGGACAACCGCGCCTGGTAGGTCAGCCTGTCCGCCTCGACGTCGACCAGCTGGAAGAGCTGCATGTCGCTGCCCGCCACCCGCAGGTTGGCGTCGTTGCGCGTCCAGTTCGTCCCCCCGTTGAACTGGTACATCTTGCCGCCGGTCACCGAGATCGAGTACACGGGGCCGTGGCTGACCGCCGGGTCCTCCTGGCTGTCGTGGATGCCCTGGTTGCCCCGGTTGTAGACGTGGTCGTGGCCCTGGAGGACCAGGTCGACCGCGTACTCGGTGAACAGGGGGTTCCAGTGCTCGCGGACGCGCGCGTTGTCCCGGTTGCCGGTGCCGGCGTACATCGGGTGGTGGAAGGTCACCACGGTCCACTTCGGCCGGTCGGGGTCGGAGAGGACCTCCTCCAGCCACTCGGTCTGCGCCTCGAGCACCTCGGTGACGACCGGGCCGTTCTGGAGCGGCGAGGAGTCGAGCGACACGAAACGCACGCCCTGGTAGTCGACGTAGTAGGCGCTCTGCTCCACCGCCTCGAGGGGCGAACCGTCCTCCCCGGTGGGGCCGTTGGCCGGGAACGGGAACTGCGGCTTCCAGAACGGGGAGATGGTGGTCGAGGAGTTGTACTCGTGGTTGCCGGGCGTGGCCAGGACGTTGCGGGTCTGGTTGGCGAAGCCCGCCGCCTCGTACCACTCGCCCCATTCCTTCTCCTGCACCGCGAGGTTCGCGGCGGAGAGACCGGTCTGGTTCACCAGGTCGCCGGCGTGCAGCAACATGCGGGCCTCGGGCCTGGAGAGCAGGGCCTGGTTGAAGACGCGGGGCACCGCGCTGTCGATGTAGTTCTGCGAGTCGCCGAAGTAGATGAACGAGTAGGGGGCTGCCCCGTCGGCCGCCGTGGTGAAGTCCTGCCACGGGGACCAGTTGTTGATCGAGCCGGCGCCCGAGCCGCTCGTGTTCGGGTTGGGTGGCGTTCCGTCGCCGACCCGGTACGAGTAGCGGGTGTTCGGTTTGAGGTCGGAGAACTCCACCGTGTGGTAGGTGTTCACGTAGCCGGCACCGGAGTCCACGGACTCCGAGCGGTAGGCGTCGACGGTGGTGATGTCGAAGCTGTCGGGGGCGCTCTTCGTCAGCACGTCGCCGAAGGCCGCGGGCGCCTCGACGATCTGCGCCCGCGCCGTGTCCGAGGTCGACCGCCAGTTCACCCGCTGACTGCGGGCCGGGTCCTCCGTCGGGATCAGCGTCACCCGGTCCGGGACAGGGGTCGGCGCGTACCGCTCCGCCGCCGGGTAGGCGGTGTCCGAGGCGGACGCGGTGCCGGCGGTGAGCCCGACACCTCCCGCCAGGACGAGGGCGGCGACGCCGGCGGCGGACAACCGGGTTCTGAGCGGACGGGCACGAGGCGGGCGGCCGGCACCGGCCGCCCGCGAGGAGAAGGTTGAGTCAACGGTCACGACCCGACGCTAGGGCGCTCCGGTGATCCCACGGCCACACCAACCGGAACCACCGACTCACGCAGTTTTAACACCAGTCGAACTCGGGCTTCCGCTGCCTGGGGTGCTCACCGGTCGGCCAGCGGGTCCACGACGAAGGCACCGTCGGGGCTGTACACCACGCACATCACGTCACGGTCCCCGTCCTGCCAGGTCGCCTCGGTCGGCGGGACGGGGTAGAAGTCGTACCGCTCCCGCCCGTCGCCGCCCACCGGCCAGATGTCGTCGAAGACCTCCCCGCAGCGACGGTCCCCTTCCTCGGCGACGGTGTCCTGGTCCCAGTCACCGTCGTCGAGCCGAACGAAACCGAACACCTCGTTCCGGGCTCCGACGCACTCGACCGTGTTGAGGAGACCGTCGTTCTCCGGTGGCAGCTCGTCAGGGTCGGGGAAGCAGTCGCCGTTCTCGAATCCCAGCACCCCGGGCGACTCGGCGTTCAGGAAGGACGCGTCACGGACGACGGGTTCGCTCGCGCATCCGACGAGGACCGCCGTCGCCGCCGTCAACGCGCAGCCGGCCACGACCCCCGCCCTGACCCGACCGCGCCGTTCGCTCGCCACACCCACTGCCATCCGCCTCCTCCGTTCGCGCGACCGGCGCCCGGCCGCCGGGCGAGGTTAGGCCCACAAGACGACGCCCGGGAGAACGGCAGGAGAACTGGGCCGGTCCCCGCCACCCGCCCGCCCCCAGGACGTCGCCGTGCCGTCCCGCCCGCCGGGCCGGTGGAACAGGCACGGGGGGAACACGCCGGGGTGCCCCTCCTCCCCGCCACCAGGAGCACGCCGCGTCACGCGGAGGGCGGACACCGGTCCTCGGTAGGGTGCGCCCGGAACCACGGTGAGAGGACGGATGATGAGCGCGGAACTGGGCATCGAGGACGTCAGGGTTGGCGACGGGGCGGAGGCGAAGGCCGGTGACTCGGTCACGGTGCACTACGTCGGCACCCTGACCAACGGGTCGAAGTTCGACTCCTCCCGCGACCGGGGCGAGGGCTTCACCTTCGGGTTGGGCGCTGGTCAGGTCATCAGGGGCTGGGAGCAGGGCGTGGCGGGCATGAAGGTGGGCGGGGTGCGGAAGTTGGAGATCCCGCCCCACCTCGGCTACGGGGCGCGCGGAGTGCCCCCGATCATTCCGCCGAACGCGACCCTGCTGTTCGAGGTGGAGCTGCTGGGCGTGAGCTGACGCCGGGCGGGGGCGCTGGTGGAACCGCACCGGCGCCCCTCCCCCACTCCGGCGAGGCACGAGGTCCCGCCCCGCGCACCAGCGCGGTCATCCGCCGGGGTTCCCAGCCGTTGGCGGAGCACGCGCCGCTGTTCACCGGCGGCGGAGCACGAAGCAGCCTCACCGGGGCGGTCCCACGGAGGGCCGGGCGGTCGTGCGGCCGTGGAGCGCGGATGTCGCGTGGCCTTCCTGCTGATCCCTCCTCCGGGTGTCGCTGTCTCCGGTGCCGCACTCGGCGACACCGTCGGGACCGCCTCCGCCACGCCCGTCAGGGACGTGGTCCACGCGTCCCCGTCCGACCCTGTCCTCATCCCCCGAACCCCCGCCGGGTGTCCCGGGCGGATCGGGAACCGGGCGATGACGCACGCGTCGCGGCAGCGGCTCCCGGTCGTGCCGCCGGCCTGCGAGCTTCACCCCTCGCGCGGGGCGGGTGCCGGCGCCGGTCAGTGGTCGCGGCGGGCGAGCAGGCGGGCGAGCCGGGCG
>NZ_AGVX02000644.1 GCF_000239155.1 Actinoalloteichus spitiensis RMV-1378 | reverse complement strand
GGCCGCGCCGGGCCGGTCCCAGCGGGACGAGCCGGTCCCGGCCGCCGGGCGCCCCCACCCGCCCGGCTCAGAAGTCGACGGTCGGTTTCCGGGGCCGCACCACCACGTGCCGGTCGTCCAGCCGTGCCGGCTCCCCCGGGTCGCGTGGCACGCGGACGGCGGCGGGCCGGTACCAGAGATCCAGCCGGTCACCCACGCGCGGGATCAGGCCCGGTTGCGGGTCCAACCGGACCCGGGAGACGACGGGGCGGCTGCCGTCCCGGAACCCGACGTGGAGCAGCAGGCGTTCCCGGGCCGGGCCGGCCAGGCCCGACACCGGCATGGCCTCCATGTCGAGGACGGTCCCCACCGACCGCCGGCCGCTCTCCAACAGCGCCAGCACCCGCTGGTCCTCGGCCACAGCCGCCACCAGGGCGCGGGCCGCGAGCAGTGAGCACGCCAGCGCCGCCGCCAGCAGCACCCAGGCGAGCCACGGCGGCGGACCGAGCACCGCCTGCCCACCAGGCCCGGAAGCGGGGTCCGGCCACACGAGTCCGGCCCAGTAGCCCCACGCCACCACCGTCGCCCCGCCCCACCAGCACGGGGTGCCGACGGGGGAGAGGACCCGGTCGAGGGAGACCCCGACCAGGACGGCGATCACCACGGCGCCCAGCACGGCCAGCCCGGTGGCGGGGAACGCGGCGTGCGCCACCGGCAGGCCCGGAAGCCCGACGCCGGTGGGCAGGATGGCGGACCGCATCAGCACCGCGCTGGCGAGGACCCCGGCGAACGCGATCACCGCGCCCCACGCCCAGCGGTACCGGGCTCGGGAACGGGCCCGCGACCGGCGTGCGAACGGATCGGACCGGGCGGCGGCGTCGTACGGCACTGGTTGCCTCCCACCCGAGAACCGTCGCGCTGTGGCCGCGAACACTAGTGCTGCCGGGTGAACGGGTGGTGACAGCGCGCGGTCACGGCCTGGGCTGTCACGTTGCTGGTCGTCGGCGGCCTGACCGGGCGGTTCGTGGCGTCTCCCCAGCGTCCCGCGAGGTGGACGTCGACGGGACCGCCGGCTGGAGGAGACCGCCGCCTCGGCGGAGCGGCGACCGCCCCGTTGCCGGCCTCGGCTACCGCCGCCGCGGGTGCCGCGCCGAGCGGGGAACGGCACCGCCCCTGAGCCGGTCGAGGTCAGCACCGGCGAGCCGCCCGCGCGTCCTCGGACCGGCCCGGCGCCCGTTGGGGCCACCACCTCCCTCCCACGGGGGCCAGCACCGCGACGAGGCCGCGCCACCGGCCCTGGTTCGTCCTGGCTGACCAGGGGGGGCATCCTTCCGATCCCACCCGGGGGCGGGTGGGCCGATCCCCTCGACCGGAGCGGGAGACGGTTTTGGCGCTGACCTGTCGGGTAGCCCGACGGCACGTGGTCCCAAGGAATCGGAGCGCGAGAGATGGCTGAGCATTTCGACGTCCGGTCGATGGAGGACGAGCGGCACCGGGAGCGCAACACCTCGCAGCTGGTGCACGACGCCTTCGAACAGACCAGGCACCTCATACGCGGCGAGATCCAACTGGCGATGCGGGAGTTCTCCGGCAAACGCCGCCACGCCACCATGGGCGGCGGCATGTTCGGGGGAGCGGCCGTCTTCGCCCTCTACGGCGGCGGCGCGCTCGTGCTGTGCGTGGTCCTCGCGCTGGCGCTCGTGTGGCCGGGCTGGCTGGCCGCGCTGGTGACGGGCGTGGCGCTGCTGGCGGTGGCCGGTGTGCTGTCGTTGGTCGGCCGTCGCGAGTTCCGCAAGGTGACCCCGGTCGTGCCCGAACAGACGGTCGCCAACATGCGGGAGACGGTGGACACCATCAAGGCGCGGACGGGGCGGTGAGGTCATGAGCCACCGGAACGGAGACAGGGAGCACGGCGGTCGGCACACCGCGACCCGGGGGCGCTGGGCCGACGAGGAACTGCGGCGCGACATCGAGGCCACCGAGCACGAGCTCGCCGACACCGTGGCCGACCTCGTGGACAGGTTCGACGTGCGGGGCCGGGTCTCGGACCTGACGGAGGAGAAGCTCCACTCGCTCGACCAGGCCGCCGCGCGACTCACCGAGAAGGCCCCACCCCAGGTGGCCCGACAGCTCGACCGGGGCCGGGAGGCGATCCGCAACCGTCCCGGCGCCACCCTCGGGTGGACGGTCGCCGCGCTGCTCGTGCTGGTGGTGCTGGGACGGCGACGCCTCCACCGGCACCACCACCGGGGACACCGCGGCATGGGGCACTTCCGGCACCACGGGCCACCGAAGGGGCGGCAGCTGGACGGCTACGAGGTGTGGGAGATCTGACCCTGGTTCTGGCCACCGCGTTCCGACACACTCGACGGATGCCGCTGGCGCCGCTGTCCGTCACGTCGTGGGGCACCGGTCCGCGTGTCGTCCTGGTGCACGGCTCGGGGGCCTGGGGGACGGCCCCGTTCGGTCCGTCGGCCCGGTGACCTCGGACCGGGCCGGTGCGAGCGTGAGGACCAGCAGGACGCCACCCGTGGTGTGGATCGGCGGTCCGCCCGGAGCCGGGAAGAGCTCGGTGGCCCGGCTGCTCGCCCGCCGGCACGGGCTCCGCGTGTACGCGAGTGACACCCGCACCTGGGAGCACCGCGACCGCGCCCTGCGTGCCGGCGTGCCCGCCGCGCTCGACTTCGAACGCCTCTCCGTCGAGCGCCGGTGGTCCGCGCCGCCCGAGGTGCTGGTGGCCCGGTCGCTGCACCACGAGCGAGGGCCGATGGTGGTCGAGGACGTGCGGTCCCTGCCCCCGAACCACTCACCGTCGTCGAGGGCACCATCATCACCCCCGGGGTGGTCGGGCCGGACGCCACCGCGGTGTGGCTGCTGCCCGACGCGGCGGAACGGCGCCGGCGCCTCCGGGACCGGGACCTGAGCCGACCGGTGCTCAGGTTCTACGAACTGCTCGCGGAGCGGATCGAGGACGAGGTCCACGGGCGGGGCGCGCCGGTCGTCCACACCGGTCGGGGAGCGCCCCTCCGGCGGGTGGTCCCCGAAGTCGAGGAGCGGTTCGCCGCCGCCCTCGCCGCCGGGCCCGTCGTCCGGGACCGCGCCGGCAGGGTGTCCCTGCTCCGACTGGCCAACCTGGACGTCGTCCGCCAACACCTCGCCTACCTGGCACGGCCGTGGACCACCGGCGACGCCACCACGATGGTGGCCCACTTCGACTGCGAGTGCGGGCGGCGGGACTGCGAGGCGCTGGTGGGACTGGCCATCGCCGACTTCCCGACCGGGCCGGCCCACCTCGACCCGGTCCTCGCGGCGGGGCACGCCCCCACGGGGAGCTGAACTCTCCGGCCTCCGGGTTCCTCGTCTCGACGACCCTCGTCGGTCCCGAACCCCTCGACCGGCCCGACCTCGCTGATCAGCCGGTGACGCGTGCCGCCGGCTCATCCCGGGAACGACTGGTGGCCGGCGCGGCCGCCCCTCCCCGCGACCGGTAGGTCAGCCGGCGCAGCACCACCTCCGCCGGGCCGCGCCGGCCGGCGCGTTCCAGCAGGGCGCTGGCCACGACCGTCACCACCCAGACGCCGATGGCGAACAACGCCATCTGGGCACTGCCGAACGAGCCGCCCCACCCCAGGCCCCAGGCGGCGAGCAACGGGGCGCAGAGCACGGACTGGGCCAGGTACGCCGACAGGGACCTGCGACCGGTGGCGACGATGGCTCCCCCGAGCCGACCCACGCCGCCTCGACGGGAGATCCGGTGCGAGACCAGCGCGAACACGGCGACGTACCCGACCCCGCCGAACAGTCCACTGGTCATGTGCGTCAGGCCCAGCGCCTCCTTCACCAGCGTGGGAACGGACAGCACGTCGACCCGCGCGAGCGCGTAGGGCAGGCCTCCCAGGAGCACGCCGCCGCCGAGGCCGACCACGGCGGTCGCCCGCAGCAGGCGGAGGTGCTGGCCCGGCTCCTCCAGCACGCGGCGGCGGGCGGCCCAGAACCCGAGCAACATCGACACGGGCAGGACGAGCAGGACGAAGCCCTGCACGACGACCAGGAACAGCCACGCCGGCAGCCGAGCGGGAACGCTGGCGAGGTAGCTCGTCTCACTGATGTTGCTCGTCAGGATCGGTACGTAGTCCAGCGGCGCTCCCCCGGCCGCGCCCTCGGGCGCGAGGGCCGTGAGGACGACGAGCGCCAACGACAGCGTGACGACCAGCCCGCCGAGCACTCCCGACCAGACCAGCAGCACCCGGTCGGACCGGCGGAGGAACAACCAGCAGAGGACCAGGCCGGTCAGGCCGTAGGCGGCGAGGATGTCGCCCATCCACAGCAGGGCCGCGTGCGCCGCGCCGAAGACCAGCAGCCACAGGTGTCGCCGCCGCAGCAGCGCCCGTGCGTCGCGTTCCGTCGTTCCGGTGGCCAGTTGACGGCTCAGCAGCTGCACGATGCCGTAGCCGAAGAGGAACGCGAACATCGGGTAGGAGCGCATCTCGACCCCGGCGATGAGCACCACCTGCGTGATCTTGTCGGCGACGGAGCCGTCGACGGGGTGCGCGCTGCCGGGGCTCCGCTCGGCTCCCCACAGGTAGAAGACGGTGTTGGCGAGCACGATGAGCAGCAACATGAAGCCTCGTGCCAGATCCGGCGCGAGGACGCGTTCGCCGGCCTTCGCCGGACCGCGTCCAGACGGAGTGGTGGTGGTCGTCATGGTGGTGTTCCTCCCCAGATCGTTCCAGCGTGCGCACCGGCTCGCGGGCCTACTGGCGCGCGGGTTGCGGCATGGTCGGAGTGAGCAGCGATCGGCCGACTCCCTCCGGCGCGGTGCACTGCGGCCTCGGGCCAGCGCGAGGCGCTGATCTCCGCGCCGCTGCCCGGTGTGGACACCGTCCGCCGGCAGGCGTTCCACCCCGTGTTCCTGGGGGTTCCTCGCCCGGGATGCCGTCGCCAGCGGCCCGGCCGCCTGCCCCGTCCGCCGCCGAGCGGGGTCTGAATCGGTTCTCAACAGAATTCCACACAATTCCTCTACCCTCGGCTGGGCGGGCGGAGTAACCTACGTCACCAGAAGCCCCGGCCTCGGCCGGGGTTTCGCCATGTCGGGGCACCGGGTGGAGTGGTACGGGTCGTCTGAGAGAGGCCAGTGGGCACGGCCTTCGGCGGGGCGCACATGGGCGGTGTGCTGCCGCCCGGGATCGACCGGGCGACCGGCGGACCGGCATCGCCCCCGCGCGCGGCCGTGTCGGGCAGCCGACGCTCGGCCCGGAACGGGTGCCTACCCGCCGACCGGACGCCACATCGGACGCAGTCGCGGGCCGTCCTCCGGCAGGACGATCGGCTCGCCCAGCGCGCGGAAGCCGTGCCGCTCGTAGAGGGCGGCGGCCCGGGGCGAACTCGCCTCCAGGTACACCGGCCGACCCGTCTCGTCGATCCTCGCGAGCTGGTGGCGCAGCAGCGCCCCACCCACTCCCCGCCCCCGGTGGTCCGGCCGCACCCCCATCTGTTGGAGGTACCAGTGCGGTTCGCCGTTGGGGTGCCGTTCCTCGGTCATCCGCCGCACCGTCGCCATCCGCGACGCGTAGGGGCCGTAGACCGAGTCGAAGGCCGCCGCCATGGCCGCGTCCGCCTCGTCCTGGCTCCCGGCGGCGATCGACCGGTCACCGGTCGTCGAGGTGGGGTCGATGAACTCCCACAGGGAGACGCCGGCGACCTCGTCCGGTCCGGTGCCCGCCACCACGACCTCCCCGGTCGCGACGACGGCGCCGATCCACCGCTCGGCCGCCTCCGGGTCGCGCACGATGCGTTCGTGTCGCTCGTCCTGGTCGGGGATCACCCAGGTGATGACGGCCTCGCCCTGCGTGGCCGCCGCGAAGGCCGCCGCCGCTCCGGCGATGTCGTTCCGCCCGGCCCGCCACACGTTCATCGGCTCGGACACTGCACCCTCCCTGATGCGTACGCTGTACTCATGTCTCGGGTCAGGATACGCACATCCGAGGGGCGGGCATGATGGCGGGGTGGCGGAGGACGACGACCGGGCGGCGGAGCGGGACGGCAGGACCGGGCTCACCGTGGAGCGCATCGTGCGGGCCGCCATCGCGGTCGCCGACGCGGAGGGGTTGCCCGCGCTGTCCATGCGCCGCCTCGCCGTCGAGCTGGACGCCGGCGCGATGTCGCTCTACCGGCACGTCCGTGGGCGGGCCGCCCTGACCGCCCTCATGACGGAGGAGGTCTTCGGCGAGATCCGCCACCCGGCGCCGGGGCCCCGGGGCTGGCGGGCGCGGCTGGAGCTGGCCGCGCGGCAGGAACGGGCGATGTACCGGCGGCACCCGTGGGTGCTCGGGGTCGTGGCGATGACCGCCAGGCCGCCACTGGGGCCGAAGGTGCTGGCCGCGGCGGAGTGGGTCGCCGCTTCGGGGGTCGCCGCCGGCCTGTCGCCCGTCGAGGCGCGCCAGGTGTACGTCACCCTCAGCGACTACGTGCAGGGTGCCGCGCTCTACGAGCTCGTCGAGGCCAGGGCGAGGGAGACGAGCGGCGTGGACGCCGCGACGTGGTGGCAGTCGCGGCTGCCGGACCTGCGGGCACTGTTCGAACAGGGGCGGTTTCCCACGCTGGCCGCGAGTCTGGCCGGGGTGGCCGCCTCCGCCGCTGACAAGGCCGTGGTGTCCGAGGAGGGCTTCGAGTTCGGGCTGGCCCGGGTGCTCGACGGGGTCGGGGTGCTGGTGGCCGACCGCGCTCGCGGGTCGGCGGAGCGGTGCGGTGAGGACACCGTCCGCGCCACCCCAGGTGAGTATCAAAAAGTAACTCCAGTGGGTGTCGGTGCGGGGGACACCACCCCGGAGCCAGCCCCCGCCCCCACCGAGCACCGGACCGCCTCGACCGAGGACGCCGGGCGCCCCCTCGACGGTCCCACCGCCGCCGCGCTCGCGACCCTGGGCCGGCGCTGGGTGCCCGAGATCCTCTACGTGCTCCACCGTGGTGGGGCGAGGTTCGTCGACCTGCTCGCCGCCGTCCCCGGGCTGTCCCGACGGGTGCTGTCCGAACGCCTCGTCCTCCTCACCGAGGAAGGGCTGGTGGAGCGGCGGGCGGCGGACGGCTCCCCTCCTCGCGCCGACTACCGGCTCACCGCGCGGGGCCGCGAACTGGACGCGGTGTTCCAGGCGCTCGACGGCTGGGCGGCGGGCGGGGACGCGCGCGGGCGGACGACGGCGGCGGAATGACGGCCTGCGGACCGTCGACCGCAGGGGAGGCGCGTCCACGGTCGCGGTGGAAGCTGGCGGCGCGGGTGGCGGAGCTCGGGTGGCCTCCCCGTGTGCGTGACCGCCCGGGCAGGTGTAGGAGGGTGCTCGCCAGCACCGGCGCGGTGCCGGCGAACTCCGGCGTGGCGGCCCGGCCGGGATCGCGCGGCGAGCGGGCACTTCGCCGTCGTGCCGCGTGGGCTCGACCAGGCCGAAACCGGCGCCGCGGGTCGTCGACCGGGCGGGCACGGCTCCGGGCGTGGCGCCCGGCCGTCGATCTCGGCCAGCAGGTCACCGCAAGGTCCCGGTGAGTGCCCTCCCGGTAGCGTCGGGGACCCACGGGAGCACTCGTCGCGGCGGTTCCGTGGTGCGGAAGGACAGCAGCTCGGAAAACGGCGTGAGGACGGACCCGTGTCGACTCCCGGAACGCCCACCCCCACCGTCCCGCAAGCGGGGCCCCGCCTGGGGTTCTTCGCGAGGCTGGAGGGCGAGGGCGACGCGGCCACGGCCTACGCGGACGGGCTCCGGCTCT
>NZ_AGVX02000645.1 GCF_000239155.1 Actinoalloteichus spitiensis RMV-1378 | reverse complement strand
GTCCCGCGCCTCACGAAGATGAGCTTCGCCAACGTCATGCTGGCCCGAGGCGACGGCGCCCAGGGCCGCGTTGAGGTGGACCTGGCCGTAGGCTTCGAGCACCCCGGGTTCGCCGATGTGCGGTTCGAGGTCAGCGGCGGCCCGGGCAGAAAAGGTGGCCTGCCGTGCACGCCGCCCCGGCCCGAACGCCTGTCCCCGCATCCAGTACGACACGCCGCGCAGCTGCACGTCCTCCAGATCGTCCGCGATCCTCTCCACATGGCCATAGGCCAGGGCCGGCAGCCCCACACCGTGCAGTGATTTCGCCGCGTACATGCACGCCTGGTAGACATCGACCAGCCAGTGTCCCGCCTGCCGGCGGTGCGGTCCTGATGCGTAGTGGACCAGGAGTTCCCGCGTGAGGCCCGGCACCAGGTCCGCCATCGCCGGGTAGTCGCAGGCGTGCCGCAGCGTGTTCAGCCGCCGCACGGCGTCAGCGAGTTCGGTCACTGGCCGAGGAGTGGTGTCCTCGGGAAGCTCCCCAGGCCACCAGTCCGTGAGCGCCGCGTCGACACTCTGGAGGGCGTCATGCCCTGGCACGTCATTACGGCGGATCGTTTGGTGCGGATCAGTGGTCAGCGCCGATGGAGCTACCCGCAGGGCCTTGGCTATGGCTTCCAGGACTGACCGGGAGCTGACCGCCCTGTTCCCCAGCTCGATCCGGGACAGGTACGACCTGCTGATACCCGCAAGGCCAGCGACGGACGAGGCGGTCATGCCGCGCCAGTGACGGATCTTCCGGATCCGCGTTCCGATGAGATCATCTTCGAGCTTCACCACGCGTCCCCTTCGCCGAGTGTGGTGGGGCTGTTTCCCACGGCAATCCCAGGGAGCCGAGGACCAGATCGCTGTGGGAGCAGGAGGCGGGCGTTCTCAACCCAAACGCGCTCATTGCTCGTTCAGTTCCTGGTAGCACGCGAGCTGACACGTCCTCGTCAGGCGATGCAGCTGGGGCCAGTCGCCATCCCACCCGTGACGTCAGCACCACGAGCGGGCCTAGCCAACAGCAACTCCTCGTAGGAGCGGTGAGGACCTGGGCCGTCGCCGCTCAGATGGGGACGGCTGCCCGGTTGGAACTCCTCGTAGGAGCGATGAGGACCCTCGCGCGTGGCGGCGAAGTGGTTCTGGGTAGCAAGTTGGAACTCCTCGTAGGAGCAATGAGGACCGGGCCGCCGAGGACACCAGGAGGTGACACATGGGGTTGGAACTCCTCGTAGGAGCGATGAGGACAAGACCCGCCCACCAGCACGATCCGGATGCGGCCCGTGTTGGAACTCCTCGTAGGAGCGATGAGGACCCACCATCCCCACAGGAGGTCAACGTGATCCACGAGTCGGAACTCCTCGTAGGAGCGATGAGGACCGCCGCCCGCAGCCGGTCAGCCTCGTCCACGGTGGAGTTGGAACTCCTCGTAGGAGCGATGAGGACTCGAGGAGCGTCGCCGCCCCGGGCGCTGGGTCGGGTTGGAACTCCTCGTAGGAGCGATGAGGACCGGCGGGCCCTGCGACGGCCTCACCGACACCGTCGCGTTGGAACTCCTCGTAGGAGCAATGAGGACCTGTTCCGTTGGGGCGCGCGCTGTGGACTGTCGGCGGTTGGAACTCCTCGTAGGAGCGATGAGGACGTGGAGGTCCCGGTGGCCGGCGGCACCGTGACCTGGTTGGAACTCCTCGTAGGAGCGATGAGGACCCGGCGACGAGGCCGCCGCAAGAATCGCCCGGCGCCTGTTGGAACTCCTCGTAGGAGCGATGAGGACGACGGCGCTGAGTTCACGCCGGCCTTCGTGGCCGCGTTGGAACTCCTCGTAGGAGCGATGAGGACTGCAAGGGAGCGGCCGAGCCGCCAACGCCAAGGAGATCGTTGGAACTCCTCGTAGGAGCGATGAGGACTCGACCAGGCGTCGGCGCTCGGCCTCGACCTGGTGTTGGAACTCCTCGTAGGAGCGATGAGGACCCGCACGAAGAAGGTGTGACCTGATGGCCCTGTGTTGGAACTCCTCGTAGGAGCGATGAGGACCGCCGCTACCCCGGAGCCTGAACGGCTCGTACCACATGTTGGAACTCCTCGTAGGAGCGATGAGGACGCGGCGGCAATGGGACTCCTCATCTCCACCGTCGTGTTGGAACTCCTCGTAGGAGCGATGAGGACTTGGTGCGGGCCGAGCTGGACAAGACGTCCCCAGACCTGTTGGAACTCCTCGTAGGAGCGATGAGGACCCGAGAGTAAAGTCGCAGGTCAGCACGTACCTGGAACACCTTATCGAACGCGGTTTTGCAGCGAACCCGAGGTTTGACATCAGACCCGGGAGGTTCGCTGAAACTTGCCCGCACCAGATAGCAGGATCACGCTTCCATCCCTATGCCGCCCGTCCCGCAGCGTGACGGGCGGCCCCACCGCAAGGCAAGCGGAGGTAGCACACCACCTCACCACGCCAGCCAACGCCCAGCTGGGCACTGGCCGTGTCATCTCGGCGCCCCTCCGCCAACACCCTCTCGCATGCCAACTCTAGGGAGCGATGCCCATCCGCATGGCAAGCCCACGCAGTTCACGGCTCCCTGCATCCTTTCGGGCCTGCACCAGGCAGGTTCCGACGGCATCACGGATGAAGGGGTGGTTCCTCGCCCAGTTCGGTGCCAGCGACTCGGCTTTCAGAATCATCGCCAGCCCACGGTCACGCGATCGCCGCTCCGACACAAGCGCCCTCCCCCACTCAGCGTAGAAGGCTGCCCTACGAGCTCGGTAGGGCACAGTGTCGATGTGGACTTCGGGACCGATTTTCTCGACCCTACCGACATCCCGCCGTTCCCCAGCCAGCACGAGGTCCCAGATC
>NZ_AGVX02000646.1 GCF_000239155.1 Actinoalloteichus spitiensis RMV-1378 | reverse complement strand
GCATGGGGCCGGCGAGCCGCAGCGCGCCGGGCCGGTCGCTCCACTCCGCGAGGTGGACCGCCGGGTGCCCGGGGAGCCGCATCCGGTCCTGGTCCCCGGGGCTGGTGGGCAACCCGGGCTGCTGCCGGAAGGCGTCCTCCGGGAAGAAGCCGAAGACCGCGGTGCCGGTGAAGACGGGCCGTTCCGCCACCGAGGAGGCGAAGGAGAACGACAGGAGGGTGATCTCGCCGGCCCGCGAGTGGTTGGTCAGCTCGATGGCGGTCGTCACCACGTCACCGGGCCGGACCTCCCCGACCACGGTGCCCTCGCCGTCGAGGTTCCGGAAGAAGACCTCGACCGGGCCGACCAGTGCGGATCGGGCCACCTGGACGGCCAGGACCCCGCACCCCTGGAGGGCGACCTCCATCAGCGCCGCCATCGGCATCGTCGGCCAGCCATTCTGCTCGAAGTACCAGGCTTGGCGGGGCACGTCGTACCGCACGGTGAGCCCGGCGGGGGCCTCGCCGGCATCGCCAACGAACTCGGTGACCCTGCTGAGGAAGTTGTACGGCGGCCCCGGGAAGCGGGGCGTGCGGCGCGCGTCCAGGGTCGCGAAGGCCGGGCCCAGCGCCGCGGAGGGGCGCCCCCAGGAACCGGTGAGCAGCGCCTCGTACCCGAAGGAGAACTCCCCCCACCGCGCCACCGGCGCCGGGTCCCGGTGGTCCCGGAGCCCTCCGAGGTCAGCGAGGGGGACGGGGGTGCCGGTGGGCTGGGTACGAGGTGGTCCCAGGTGCCGCCAGTGGTCGAGGGGCCAGTCCGGGACCAGTCGCAGCGCGAGGTCACGGGCGTGGAAGGCGGTCGCCCCGTCCACCAGGCACACGACGTCGGCGACGAGGGTGGGTTCGGGCCGGTCCGTGACCGACGACACGAGGACCTCGTAGCGCAGTCGCTGGCTGGTGGGGGTGACCTGCGCCCGGCACCGCATCGTCACCGGCCGCCCCGTGACGGGTTCGAACCGCCAGCCGTCCCGGCCGAGGGTGAGGCCCAGTGCCGTCAGGAAGAAGGCCATCGCCTGGAGCCCGGCCTCCAGCAGCAGGCTGCCCGCCATGCACGGGTCGTCGGGGAAGTGGCCCTCGAAGAACCAGTCGTCGGCCCGCACCGGTGTCTCGGCCCGGAGGTGCCCGGCTCCCCAGGGCCCGCCCGTGACGTCGAGGCACGTGACCTCGCCGAGCAGGAGCGTCGGCCCCGCCGTGATGCGGGGGGTCCGCACGTGGGCGGCCGCGATCACCCATTCCGGTCCGAAGCAGTCCGCGAGCCGGCCGTCCGCCCAGGCTCGGACGGCGGCCGCGTCGAACCGGCCGCGGGGCGACACCAGCGGTGTGTACTCGCGCCGGCCACCGCCGCGCGTCCGGTCCGCCTCCGGTCGCCACCGGTGCCCGCCGGACCGGGTCAGTTCCTCGTCGGTGAAGAACCCGGCCCGTGCCTCGCGCACCGTCAGCCGGAGCTCGTCGCCCACGTGACAGTCGTACCGGAAGAAGAAGAGCCGGGTCCCGGCGTGTTCGGCGTGCCGCTCGACGTGGATGTCGTAGCGCAGGGTGTCGCCCGGCTTCGGCAGCGGCCCGTGGAAGGTCACCTCGCAGCCCAGCAGCCGGTAGACCCGTTCCCCCCGGTTCAGCAGGTCCACACCCAGCCAGCTGATCAGGAGGAGGTCGGCCTGCCCGGCCTCGATGACCATTCCGGCGGTCATCCGGCCCGCCGGATCCAGGCACCAGGTGTCGAGGCGGACATCGGTTTCGGTGCGGATCGAGCCCAGCCCCATGGTCGCCGGTTCTCCCTCGAGACCGGTGACGCGGTCCACCAGCAGCAACGTACCGCTGGGGAGCCGGACCTGGCGCCGGTAGCCGTCCTGGGGGGCGAAGAGCGGCCCGAAGTGGCGGGAGAGCGGTTCGGTGGCCAGGCGTTCCAGCTGCACGCGGTCGAACAGCGGAACCGGGCGCCGATCCCGTGGGGCGGGGGTCGCGACCGGGCGTTCCACCTGGTCCCGGGCCGGCGCCGGCACCGGCGGCCCTCCGGGGGCGGGGGCTCGGCTGGCCGCTCCCCTTCGCGTGCCGCCCCCGGGGGCGGCGGCGAGGTGCAGCCGGCTGCCGGCGCCCTGCGGTGCCCGTGGCGGGGGGGGGG
>NZ_AGVX02000647.1 GCF_000239155.1 Actinoalloteichus spitiensis RMV-1378 | reverse complement strand
TCGCCGGTCTCGCTGATGATGTGGCTGCTGCTGGTCGCCGCCGCCGCTGGCTGGGTGATCCGCATCGTGCGGCGCCAGCTGGAGGCGAGCCGGGCGGACCGCGCTTTCGCCGAGGAGTTCGGCGACACCCGGGTGTTCGGCCGGCCAGGAGCGGAACGGGACGAGATCGCCGAACAGCTCACCGCCGACCTGCTGGCGACGTACCTGACCCGGATTCCCGGCGTGCGGATCTTCCACGGGCTCGCCATGCCGGACTCCGTGTTCGCCGACGTCGACCACGCGGTGCTCTGCGGCCGTCGCCTGGTGCTCGTCGAGTCCAGGGCCTGGCTGCCCGGGCACTACGCCGTCGACGAGGACGGTGAGCTCTGGCGCAACGGCCACCCGTTCCGGGGAGGAAGTGCCCGTCTCCCCGACGTGGTCGCCGCCTACCGGCGGTTGCTGCCCGGAGTGGAGGTGAGAGGCGTGCTGCTGCTCTACCCGAGCCGCACCGGTGAGATCACCACCGAGGAGGACGATAACCTGGTCTCCGCCCCGATGACCCCGGAACGGTTCGTCGACGAGGTCGGCGCGTGGCTCGCCGAGGACCCCACCGCCGTGGACACCGAACTGTTCAAGGCGATCCTGAACCAGGTGGTGTCCGCCTCAGCCCGGTCCTGAGCAGGCCCTCCGCCCCGGGACACCGACGGGCCGCCCCCGGAGCACGAACACGTTCCCGGGACGAGGCATGGATGCGGCCGCCCTGGGGTAGTCAGGAGGTGCCGGCGCGGTCGTGTCCCCCGGGCTCAACACTCGGCCGTCGCGGAATACCGGTCCGGCCGGAGCCGCGTTCGGGTCATCGCCGTGAGGCGACCGCCGCGCCGGCCCTTCTTCTCGGCCGCCCAGTTGCCCGAACCGGCGGCCGACCGCCATCCGAGTGGCATCCTCGACACCGACGGTGTTGTGCGCGGGGTCGTCCGCGCACGGTCGGCGAGCGGCCGGTTCCGCACGCCCCTCCCCAGCTCCACCGGCCCGTGGTGCGGTCGGTGGAGTGCGGCACCGGGTGCCCTCGGCCATCCGGACCAACCGGTCACGGTTCCCGTACCCGCGGTGACCGAGCTGCGCGAGTATGGCGGGAGGCGCACCGAACACGGGGAGGTCGTGGTGTCGGACCGCACGGACGCACTACCCCGCTCGTCCGCCCCGGAAGGCCAGCGACGAGCTACCCGGGTTCCACCTCCCCGGGACCCACGACGTGGTCAGCCGACGTTCCGACACGGTGTTCCCCAACCCGGGGAACGAGACAGACCCGGATGCCACCAGCGCGGCGGGCCGCCCGGTCGCGGCCCGGCGGGTTCGGGTCTCCCGATCCACCACCCGACGGCCCTCAGCCGGGATCCCCGGCCGCGCGTGGGGGTGCTCCGAGCAGGTCAGCACGGCTCGAGCACCACCGGGCGCCGTGGGCCGGGCCAGTCGTGAGGGCCGCGACCGGTGGCCGGCACCGACGTCCCACTCGGCACCCCGCCCACGGGGGTCCGCGAGAGCCGCGGGCCCGATGGCGGGCCCGGCTCCGCCTCCTCCCCGGTGCCGCACCCACCACGGACCGGCGGTGGAGGGCGACGAAGCACCGCCCCTCCGCCAGGGCCGGACCGGCGCCGGGGGCGACCCGGCCGGGCCGCGACCGGCTCCACCGGCCCGCCACCGCCGCCCCGG
>NZ_AGVX02000648.1 GCF_000239155.1 Actinoalloteichus spitiensis RMV-1378 | reverse complement strand
CCGCCGCTACTGGGCCGATCGGCTCGCCAACCTCGGCGACCCACCCGGGCTCGGGAGCGCCTCGGCCGCCACGATCTCGGCCCCACCCCGAGCCACGGGGCGGTTGGCCAGCCGGGACTGGGACCTGCTCGCCCACCGGGCGGAGGAGATCGGGCAGCGGCGCACCAGCCTGGTCGTGGTCGCCGCCGCGCTCCTGGTCCACCGCGTCGCGGGAGCCCAGGACGTCGTGCTCGGCCTGCCGGTGACGGCCCGCACCGGACGCGCGGCCCGGAACTCGCTCGGCACCTTCGCCACCGTGCTGCCGCTCCGCCTCACCGTCCGGCCGGGCGACTCGGTGCGTGACACCGCTGCCCAGGCAGGGCGAGCGGTGCTCGCCGCCCTCCGCAGACAGCGCTACCGCCACGAGGACATCCTGCGTGAGCTGGGAGGATCGGCTGGCCGGCGGATCGTCGGGCCCGTGCTCAACCTGATGACGATGGACCCGGACCTCTCCTTCGCCGGCAACCCGGCCACCGTGCACGAACTCTCCCCGGGCACCCCCGAGGACCTGGCTATCGGCGTCTACGACAACGGGGAGACCAGCGTGCGGGTCGACCTCGACGCCAACCCCACCACCCACCGCGCCGACGAGGTCGAGGCCCACCACGGCAGGTTCCTCGGCGCGCTCTCCGCCCTCGCCCGTTCCGCCCCGGACACCCCCCTCGGCCGGCTGTCCCTCGACCCGGGCGGACCGCGAACCCCGGCGACCCCGCCGGGAGCCCCGGACGGCGCACCAGCACGGTCCGCCCTGGACACCGTCACCCTGGACCGGATGTTCGAGAGGGTCGCCGCCCGGCAACCCGGCGCGGCCGCCGTCGAGGACGAGACCACCCGGCTGACCTACTCGGAACTGAACAGGCGCGCCAACCAGCTCGCCTCGGTCCTGCGTGAGCGGGGCGCGGGACCCGAGGACCTGGTGGCCGTCGTGTTGCCCCGCACGGTGGACCTCCCGACAGCCCTGCTGGCGGTGCTCAAGACCGGAGCCGGATACCTGCCCCTGGACCCCGCGCACCCCGCCGAGCGGCTGGCGGCGACCCTCGCCGACGCCCGGGTGCACGACATCGTCACCACCACCGCCGTCGCGGCCGCGCTCGCCGCCGCTGGTCCCGGGCCCGGGGCCCCTCCGGCCCCGCACCGCCCCCAACCCCTGTGCCTGGACACGGCGCGCACCGCCCACCTCCTGGCCGGCCAACCGGCGGACGACCCCGACCGGGGCCAGGGACCGAGCGCCGACCGCTGCGCCTACGTCATCTACACCTCCGGGTCCACCGGGCGACCGAAAGGCGTCTCCGTCAGCCACCGCAACCTCGTGCGGCTGCTCCACTCCACGGACGGGGCCTTCCACTTCGGCCCCGAGGACGTCTGGACGCTCTTCCACTCCTGCGCCTTCGACTTCTCCGTCTGGGAGATGTGGGGAGCCCTGCTCACCGGCGGCCGGCTCGTCGTGGTCGGACACGACGTCAGCAGGTCCCCGAGCGACTTCCTCCGGCTGCTGGTGTCCCACCGCGTCACCATCCTCAACCAGACGCCGTCCGCCTTCTACCAGCTCGATGCCGCGATCAGGGACGAACCCGCCACCGCCACCGCCCTCGCCCTCCGCCACGTCATCTTCGGCGGCGAGGCGCTCGACCCCTGGCGGCTGACCGACTGGTACGCGAGGAACGGCACCACACGTCCCGCACTGACGAACATGTACGGCATCACCGAGACCACGGTGCACGTCACCCGGCTCGCCCTGACCCCCGCCACCGCCGCCACGGCCACCAACGGTGGGAGTCCTGTCGGTGACGCCCTGCCCGACCTGCGGGTCCACCTGCTCGACGCCGCGCTCCAGCCCTTACCACCGGGAGTGCCCGGGGAGCTCTACGTGGAGGGATCCGGGGTGGCCCGAGGTTACCGGCACCGCCCCGGCCTGACCGCCACCCGCTTCGTCGCCAACCCCTTCGGCCCCCCGGGCAGCGTCCTGTACCGCAGCGGAGACATCGCCAGGCGGAACCACGACGGGGAGCTGGAACACCTCGGCCGAGCCGACCGGCAGGTCAAGATCCGAGGATTCCGCATCGAACCAGCGGAGGTCGAGGAGGCACTGCTCCGCCACCCCGCAGTCACCTCGGCCGCGGTCGTGCCCACGACGGACCGCCGAGGCACCTCCCGCCTGGTCGGGTACCTGACCACCACCCCGCACGTCGACACGCCCACGACCACCGAACTCCGCGGCTGGCTCGCCGAGTCACTACCCAGCCACCTGGTGCCCACCGCCCTCGTGACGCTCGACGTGCTGCCGCTGACGCCCAACGGCAAACTGGACCACAGGGCACTGCCCGCCCCCAGGTTCGCCTCGTCAGGGCACGGGCTTCCCACCACCGACCGCCAGCGGAGGCTGTGCGCGCTCTTCGCCGAGGTCCTGGAGGTGCCGGAGGTGCGCACCGACGACGACTTCTTCGCGCTCGGCGGGGACTCGCTGCGCGCCTTCACCCTGGTGGCCCGGATCCGCGCCGACCTGGGAATCGAGGCCGGGATCCGCGTCCTGTTCGACAACCCCACGGTCGCCGCGTTCACCGCCGCGACCGGCGACCCGGCCTCCGCCGAGCAAGCACCGGTCGCACGACCCCGCCCCCGGACCGTTCCCGCCGCACCGACCCAGCGGCGCCTGTGGGTCCTCCAGGAGCTGACCGGCCCCAGCGGCACCTACAACATCCCCGTGGTGCTCCGGCTCGACGGGAACCTCGACCTCCCCGCTCTCCGACTGGCCGTGACCGACGTGGTGCGACGGCACGAGAGCCTGCGCACGACCCTGCCCACCGACGGGGAAGGACCCCGCCAACACGTCATCCCCCCGGACGACCCCCGGCTCGACCTCGCCGTCCTCAGCACGAGGCGAGCCGCACTCGAACGTGAGATCGTCCGGCTAGCCGAAGCCGGGTTCGACCTGGTGAACGACCCACCGGTCCGGCCGGTGCTGCTGACCACGGAGTACTCGGGGGAACACGTCCTCATCCTCGTCCTGCACCACGTCGCCGCGGACGAGAAGTCCCTCGCCCCCCTCTTCCGGGATCTCTCGGCCGCCTACACCGCGCGGGCGGTCGGAACCGCACCGGCCTGGCCCGGCCTGCCCCTCCAGTACGCCGACCACACGCTCTGGCTCCGCGACCGCCTGGGCGATGAGGACGACCCGTCCAGCCGGCTCCACCAGGGCCTCGCCCACTGGCGGCAGGAGCTGCTCGGCGCGCCCGAGGAACTCCTCCTCCCCACCGACCGCGACCGCCGTCCCTCGACGACCCGCCCCGCCGGAGAGACGAGCGTGCGGATCGACGCCGGCACCCACCGCCGCATCCTGAGCTTCGCCGCGCGGCACCGCGCCACGACCTTCATGGTGCTCCACGCGACCTTGGCCGCCACCCTCACCAGGGCCGGCGCCGGCGACGACGTACCGGTCGGGACCGTCGCGGTGGGACGGTCCCATCCCGTCCTGGACGAACTGGTGGGCTTCTTCGCCGAAACGGTGGTCCTGCGGACCGACGTCTCCGGCCGTCCGACGTTCACCGAACTGATCGCCAGGGTCCGCCACACCGATCTGGTCGCCCTGGCCAACCAGGACATCCCGTTCGACCGCGTCGTCGACGCGGTCGGGCCCGCACGCGTCCCCGGCCGGCACCCCCTCTTCCAGGTCATGATCACGTCGCGGGACGCCGGCCTGCCCGCGCCGGTGATGCCGGGGCTGTCCGTGCGTCCCCTGCCGTTCCGACCCAGGACGGCGAAGTTCGACCTGCACCTCGACCTCGCCGAACACCCCGGCGGAGGCGGGATCGAGCTGACGTTGCGCTACGACCGGGCCCTCTTCGACGACAGCACCGCGCGCACGATCACCCGCTGGTACCGCGCCCTGCTCCACGGCGCGCTCGCCGAGCCCGACCGCCCCCTCACCGAACTCGCCCTCGACCGGGTCGACCGGCCCCGCCAACCGGCGGGAACACCCACCACCCCCGCCGATTCGAACCAGGACCGGGCACGCGTACTCGACACCACCCTGCGTCCCACCCCGCCGGGCGCGGTCGGAGAACTGTTCCTCGCCGTGCCCC
>NZ_AGVX02000649.1 GCF_000239155.1 Actinoalloteichus spitiensis RMV-1378 | reverse complement strand
GGCGGGGGCCGCCGTCGGCGCCGGCCGGCCGGTGGTCCACCGGTACCGCCGGGCCGAGGACGCGGGCTGGTACTGGATGGCCGCCGTGCAGAACGCCGGGCTCGCCCTCGACTGGGTGCGCGGGCTGGTGCGGGCCGACCGGGAGGAACTGGCCGAGGCCGCCCGGCACGGCTCGGGGGGCGGCGTCCTCTTCGTCCCGCACCTCACGGGGGAACGCACACCGCTGATCGACCCGACCGCCACCGCCTCCCTGCGCGGTCTCCGACTGGACCACGACCGGCGGACCGTGTTGGCGGCCGCCGTGGAGGGCGTCGCCTTCGCGGTGCGCCACGCGGCCGGGGAACTGCCCGGGCCGGCCCCGGACACCCTGCGGCTGACGGGCGGGGGACTCACCGACCCGGCGGTGCGGCAACTGGTGGCCGACGTGCTCGGCGTGCCCCTGCGGCCCGTCGAGGTGCGCAGCGCCGCCGCGATCGGGGCGGCCCACCTCGCGGCCAGGGCGCTCGGGCTGCCACCACCGCCGGTGGCGCAGGCCGTCGGGGAGACCGTGGCCCCCGGCCCCCGGGCCGTCGAGCTCGAGGAGGGCTTCGCCCGGTACCGGGAGGCCGTCGAGCCGCCCGCCGAGGACGAACACCACCACTGACCCCGGTGCTCGGGGCCCGGACGACGGCCGGGGCCGGCGGTCGGGAGTGGACGGCCGCGTCGTGCCCGGACCCCCGCACGACGTCCGGGGCGGCCACCCGCCCTGCGGTGGGCCGCCGTGTCCGTCGTGGACCGGAGCGCACCCCGGTGGGCGTCCGGCCCGACAGTGCCATGCGGGTGCGGGACGCGGAGCGCACGTGCCCACCACGCGGCCCCACGGCCCTGGTAAATTGATCTTGGTCCTGCCGGTCCGCCGGCGCTCCTGGTGTCGGGAACCTCACCGCGAACCGGCGGAACGTCCGTCACCTGCGCGGAGTTCCCGGCTCCGACCGGAGGGCGCACCCCCGGAGTGGACGGTGCCGGTGCCGCCACGCGAGCCACCGGACGACGCGACGGACACCGCGGGAGCGGTGGCGCCGGGAGTCCGCTCGGTGGGGAGACCCGACGAGGGCGCACCGTGCGCGTGGGAACCCGATACGATCGGCGCCAGACCGCGGGCGCTGACACGTCGGGTGCACATTCACCAGCGCGCACGGGGCACAGCGTGTGCCGCCGTGCGGCGTGGCTGCTGGACCACAGGCGTTACGGTGCCTAACGTCCGCAATCGAGACACGGGTTGACTGGACGAGGCGCACTCCCGGTTCCGCGCCGGGGTTTTCCGGTCCAGGACGACCAGGTCCTGGACGCGCTGGTCCTGGCCAGCGCAGCACTCGAAGCACGAGCCAGATCAGGAAGGCGGATCCGATGACGCCCCCGCACAACTACCTCGCGGTGATAAAGGTCGTCGGCATCGGTGGCGGCGGCGTCAACGCGGTCAACCGAATGATCGAGGTCGGGCTCAAGGGCGTCGAGTTCATCGCGGTCAACACGGACGCCCAGGCGCTGTTGATGTCCGACGCGGACGTCAAACTGGACATCGGGCGGGAGCTGACCAGAGGGCTGGGCGCCGGCGCGAACCCGGAGGTCGGGCACAAGGCGGCCGAGGACCACCGCGAGGAGATCGAGGAGGTCCTCAAGGGGGCCGACATGGTCTTCGTCACCGCGGGCGAGGGCGGTGGCACGGGAACGGGCGGCGCGCCGGTGGTCGCCTCGATCGCGCGGAAGCTGGGCGCCCTGACCATCGGTGTGGTCACGCGGCCCTTCTCCTTCGAGGGCAACCGCCGGGGCAAGCAGGCCGAACAGGGCATCCAGGAACTCCGCAACGAGTGCGACACCCTTATCGTCATCCCCAACGACCGGCTGTTGCAGCTGGGCGACATCGGCGTCAGCCTGATGGACGCGTTCCGTTCGGCCGACGAGGTGCTCCTCTCCGGTGTGCAGGGCATCACCGACCTGATCACCACCCCCGGTCTCATCAACCTCGACTTCGCCGACGTCAAGAGCGTGATGTCCGACGCGGGGAGCGCGTTGATGGGCATCGGCTCGGCGCGCGGGGAGGGCAGAGCCGTGCAGGCCGCGCAGAAGGCCATCAACTCGCCCCTGCTGGAGGCGTCGATGGACGGTGCGCACGGTGTGCTGCTCTCGATCGCAGGCGGGTCGGACCTCGGGTTGTTCGAGATCAACGAGGCGGCGTCGCTGGTGCAGGAGTCGGCCCACCAGGACGCCAACATCATCTTCGGGACGGTGATCGACGACTCGCTCGGCGACGAGGTGCGGGTGACCGTGATCGCCGCCGGTTTCGACGGCGGCGTCCCCGCGCACAAGAGCCTGGAGCCAGCACCGGTCACCTCCCGGAACGCCGACCGCTCGGCGTCGGCTGGCGAGCCCGGCGGGAGCTACCAGGCAGAGCCCGCGCAGCCGGCGCAGCCCAGCTCGCCCCCGCCGGTCGACCCGCCGCCCGCGCAACCCCGGCTCACCCACGCCCACCCGACCGAGCCGCCCCGGTCCGCCCCCGAGCCCTACCGTCCGTCCGCGGCCGCGGAGTCCGCGTTCCCGGCCAGCCAGCCGGGCATCGGCGGTGCCGGCGACCAGCAGCACTCCCAGGTCCAGTCCGGGGGAGCGGAGGGGCTCCGGCCGGCCTTCCCCAACCGGGGTCTCGGTGGCGGCAGCTCCCTGCCGGGTCGGGCCGTGCCCGTCGCCGACGACGCCGAGGACGACGAGGTCGACATCCCACCGTTCATGAGGCGGTGACGGCGGACCAGGACCAACGGCCGCCCCCGGGTCCGGGGGGCGGCCGTTT
>NZ_AGVX02000650.1 GCF_000239155.1 Actinoalloteichus spitiensis RMV-1378 | reverse complement strand
GACGCAGATGATGCACCTGCGGGACCCGGAGACCGGCGCCCACTCCTGGCACCTGCTGCTCGGACCGAACGTCTTCCGGCCCAACGACGCGTCCGGCACCGACTACGGGGTGCGAGGAGGAGTTGGGGAGAGCGGGATGCGCGGGGTGGCGCACCGCGTCGCCGACGCCCGGTACAACGCCAAGCACAAGTTCCAGTCGCTGGGCATCGGTAGGCCGAAGTCGGAATCCCGGAACTACCGGACGGCCATCGCCGAGGCGACCCTCGTGCACGAGTTCGGCCACGGCCTGCACACCGCGCACGACCCCTCGCAGTGGTTGCGGGTGCAGCAGCACGCCATGCTGGGCACTCAGCCGGTCCCGAGCGCGGCGCCGAGCGCGATGGACGTCAGCCACTACGCGACGAACAGCGGCCTGGAGTTCGTCGCCGAGGTCTTCACCGCCCAGGTGTACGGGGAGTCCTTCCCCGCCGGCGTGCGCAACGACTACGCCGAGTGGGGCGGCCCGCCGCTGCCCTCACCGCAGGCCCCGCCGCCCCGCCCCTCCCTCACCCCCGAACGCGTCAACGAGATCTACCAGGTGCAGCGGGACGCGTTGGACGAGCAGCTGGCGCAGATCCGCTCCGGCGGGGAGACGCGGTTCGACACCGTGACCTCGTCCGACGGTGGCATCACCGTGCGGGTCGAGCACGCGACCAGGGACCCCGACTGGCCGGTGAAGAAGGACGCCCTCCAAGGGG